>JAEUJH010000447.1 GCA_016794825.1 Gemmatimonadota bacterium | reverse complement strand
GGACGAACACGTTGGGTGGTCCGGGTGGGGTCGGCGCGGAATATACGCCGGGCGTCGAGCGGGCGCGCGACGGTCTTGCCCGCGACGCCCGCGACGGGCCACCTTGCCAGGAGACGAAACGCCAGGGAGGTGGGTCGATGGATTCCGAGAAGTCGTCAGTCAGGTCCGGATGCGTGGCCCGGGCTCGGATCGGGGTGCCGGCCGCTCACGGGTCCGGAGCGCTGCCATGATCACGATCCGCCCCGCCACCGTCGCCGACGAACCGTTCCTCTTCCGGCTGACCGAACGGCTGGCCGACTTTCCGGTGCCCCTCTGGCGGACTCGGGAGATGATCGCTCGCGCCGACAACGCCGTCATCCGGGAGGCGCTCGACCACCCTTCGCCGGCCACCCTGCTGGTGGTGGCGGAGACCGCCGAGCGGACCCCGGTCGGCTACCTCCTGGCCACGACCCGGGACGACTACTTCACCGGCAAGCCGCATGGGCACGTGGAAATCCTGGCGGTGGAGCCGGCGGTCGAAGGGCGGGGCATCGGTCGGGCGCTCCTCGACGCCGCCGAGGGCTGGGCCCGGTCGCGGGAGTACGACCACCTCACCCTCAACGTCTTCGCGGCCAACGAACGGGCCCGGGCGGTCTACGGCCGGCTCGGCTGGGAGCCGGAGCTGATCGGCTACCGGAAGGCGCTCGACGCGGGCCAGCGTTAGGCGACGGCGGCCGCCTCCCGGGCGGTCGACCGCCAGGCGACGGCCGCAAAGACGAAGAACGCGGCGGTCCCGAGCCAGCCGCCGGCGGCAAATCCGCCGCCCAGCATCCCGAGGGCAAAGCCCGCGCCGATCAGGACGGCGGCCAGCGCCCAGTAGTGGGGCATCCCGTAGAGGAAGACGAACGGCAGATAGTGGGCGCCGACCACGATCAGGAACCCGGGGTAGAACCAGTCGGGGTTGGCCCGGGTGGCGCCGAGGATGAGGGGGATGGCGGCGGGGATGGTGAACGCGATCTGGGTCGCGAGCTGGCCGAGGGGGTTCTCCTTGGAGAGCGTCGCCCGGCGCCCCATCAGGCGGAGCAGCGCCATGGTGGCGGGGAAGATCAGCATGCCACCCAGGATCAGGATCAGCCGGGCCAGCCCGGGGCCGGACCGGGCCGCGGCGAGGCTCGAGGCGAGCCAGAGGGTTCCCGATACGATGCTGCCCGGGAACCCGCCCAGGTAGACGGTCCGCACTTCGCGCTGCGCGTCGACGATCCGCATGTCGGGAGACCTCGGCTCATGGGGTGACGGTCCGGGCATGGGCCACGAGGGCCAGCGGAACCCGGCGGAGGGACGACCAGCGGTGGAGGTCGCCGGCGGCATCCCGCAGGGCCACCTGGGCCGACAACCCACCGTCGAGCAAAACCGCCTGACGGGCCCCGAGCGCGGCCATCAGCTCGGCCATTTCCGGTACGGTCAGGCCGATCGGGAGCCGATCCGCGCCCGGGATGGCGGCGTCGAACCGGGTCAGCGCCACCAGCAGCCGGCCCTGGGCGTCCCTGCCTAACGCGACGCGCGCGTCCCGATGGGTCCGGTCGATGGCGGTCCCGGTCCGGAGCGGGGCCGGCACCTGGCCGTCGCCGACCAGCAGGCTGGGGTACGACTGGAACGCGATCCGGAGATCGGTCCGGCTCCGGAGGGCGGCGAGGTCGTCGCCGTCATGCCAGAGGATCCGGCCGTCCCGGGTAACCGCGACCGTCGAGGAGAGCGGCCCCGTGCCCGGGGGCAACCGCTCGACGCCGTCCTGCACCACCCAGCCCCACGGAATGCCGTCGACGAACATCCCCGCGTTGACCGCGAAGGCGGCCGACGGATCGAGCCGCTCCACCGTCCACGCCGGACGCCCGAACCCGGTCCGCGACCATTCGAGTCCGAGTTCGAGCCGGGTCGGATCGAGCCGGGCGACCACCACCCGGACCCGCTGGACCGCGCGCGGCCCGGTCAGCGGCACCTCGCTCCATTCTACCCCATCGACGCCGGCGGTCCAGGCCATCGGCGCCGCGGGCCGGACGGTGGCGGGCACCCGGCTGGCCGAGTCGTCGCCGAGGAGGGCGAGACCGGCGAGCAGGGCCACGAGACGGGACGGGGTCGGCATGGGACGCTCCTACTCGATGCCTAACGTTGCGAGATCGCCTCGGCGGGCCGTCAGCGCGGCCGATTCCGTGGCGGAGAACTTCCAGGGCAACCGGGGCTGGCCCTTGGCGGCGAGCCAGGCGGCGATCCGCTCGAGCGCCATGGCGTACTGGGGGCCGGTCAGGCCGGCCGCCTTCGCGGCCGCGGCCTGCCCCTGCTGTTCCAGCGTCCGGGCGGCGGCCAGGGCCTGGTTCCCCTGGTCGAGCGCGGCCTCCGCCTGCGCCAGCCACGCCGGCTGGGCGGGTTCGGTGCCGCACGCCGCCCGCGCCTTGGCGGAGTCGGCCTTGGGATCGATCCCCATCTTGGCGTTGATCTGGTCGCGGAGCTGGAACGCGCCCGCGGTGTCGCCCGCGGCGGCCTTGGTGGCCATCTGCATGGCCAGGGCCTGGATCTCGCGCGAGGTCTGCCCCTGATACCCGCCGAGCCGGGCGATCCGCTGGGGCATGTCCTGCTGGCGCTGGGCCTCGAGCGAGTCGAGGAAGAAGCGGTTGCAGTTGGCGATCCGGGCGCTGGTTTCCTGGTAGGTCGTCAGCTGAACGTCGCGCCCCTCGAGCAGGGAGTCCCGCCGGGCAAACGCGGCGCTCGCCTGCTGCTGGAGGTCGGCGACCGAGGCGCCACCCGGTCCGGTCTGCGCCAGGCCGACCTTCCGGCCCGTGATGACCGCGTCGAGACGGGTCGGGTCGAGCTCGAGCACGATGGCGTCGAACGTCGGAGCGGCGGTCGCGGTCGTCGGACCGGCCAGCGTGGCCCGGGCCTTCTTGAGCAGCCCGCTGATCTGAGCCGCGCCCGGGGCGGCGGTCAGGAACGTCACCACCACGGCCGTCACGGCACTGCGCAGCATCCCCATCATCGCGTCTCCTCGAGCATCCGGTTCACCGATCCGGACCGGAGTGGCCGGATCGACGGATGCAAGATGGGATCGGCGCCTTACCGGGGACTTACCGGTGGGGAGCCGGGGTGATTACGGCCCCATTACGAGAACGGGCCCACCCCGGCCGAACGCCGGGGTGGGCCCGCCAAGTCGTTGTCCCGACTGGAGATGGAGCTATGGACGCGAGCCGACCGCCGCCGGAACCAAGGCCTGGTAGGCCAGGGCAATGAACCGGCCTCGGATGTCGAGTTCGGCGCCCGGCAAGTGCTGGGTCATCAGGACGAACACCGCGTCGTTGGCCGGATCGACGCTGTAGTTGGTCTGGTAAGCGCCTCCCCACCCGAAGCTCCCGACCGCCTGCGGGCTGGCCCCGGCCCCGGGCCGCTCCGCCACCTGGAAGCCGAGTCCGAACCCGAGGCCGTCGGAGGAGAACAGCGTGCCGACCAAGTTCGACGTCATCAGCCGGACGGTCGTGGGGCTCAGGATCCGGACCGAGCCCAGCCGGCCGCCGCCGAGCAGCATCTGGAGGAACCGGCCGTAGTCCCGGGCGGTCGAAACCAGGCCGGCCCCGCCGGCAAAGCTGATCCGCGGACCGGTCAGGTAGTGGCCCTGGCCCCGGGCCCCGGTGTCGGCGCGGACCAGGCCGCCCTGGCCCGGCCGGTAGACCGCGGCCAGCCGACCGGCCTTGTCCGGGGGAAGGAAGAAATGGGTGTCGGTCATGCCTAACGGCTGGAAGATCCGGGTCTCGAAGAACCGGTCGAGGGGGACCCCCGACGCCCGTTCCACCACGCAGCCGAGGATGTCGGTGTTGTAGCCGTAGACGTAGGCTTCGCCGGGCTGGGCCACGAACGGCAGGGTGCCGAGCCGCTCCATGGTTTCGCAGATCGGTTCGGCCTTGTCCGCCGTGTACCAGCCGAACCCGGCGGCCGGGCCGAGTCCCTTGGCCTGGTAGAGCGGGGCCACCACCGGGCTGGTGCCGTAGGAAATGCCGGCCGTGTGGGTCAGCAGGTCGCGGATCGTGATCCGCCGGCGGGCCGGGACGATGACCCGCCCGGTGTCCGAGGCGGTGGCCACCGTGGTGGTGGCAAAGGTCGGGAGCCAGCGCGACACCGGGTCGCCGAGGCCGATCTTGCCCTCCTCGACCAGCATCATCACGGCGACGCTGGTGATCGCCTTGGTCTGGGACGCGATCCGGAAGATCGCGTCGCCGGTCATCTGACGGCCGGCTTCCCGGTCGGCCCAGCCCCAGGCGCCTTGATGAACCACCCGGCCGTGCTGGAGGATGAGGGTGACGGCGCCGGCGATCTGGCCCCGGTCGACGTAGTCCCGCATGGCGGCGTCGATCCGGCCGAGCCGACCCGGGTCGAAGCGGAGCGGCGCCGGCTGGGCGGCCGCCACCGTGCCCAGGACGGCGAGCGGAACGAATCCGGCGAGCCAGCGCGGGGTCATGCGGTCCTCCCGGCCGTCACCATCTCGGCCACCCGGGTGAGCTTGGCGCGGGGCCGTCCGGCGGCCTTGCCGGCGGCGGCTTCGGCGGCGGCAATCCGCTGCCAGGCCGCCCAGTCGACCAGGTCGGGCTGTCGGGTGGCCACCAGCATGGCCACCAGTTCGGCCGAGTTGGCGGGCGGGTCGAGCAGGCTCGAGCCGGCGGCGTCGGCCAGGATGGCGTCGGCCGTTTCGCCCGCGTCGGGCTTGTTGGTGCCGATGACACCGCTCGGGCCCCGCTTGATCCAGCCGGCGGCGTAGAGACCGGGGAGCGGCGCGCCGTCGGGGCCGGTCACCCGGCCGGCGACGTTAGGCACCGTCCCCCGCTTCTCGTCGAACGGGAGCCCCGGGATCGCGACACCTCGATAGCCGACCGACCGGAACACCAGATCGACCGGCAGTTCCTCGTGCTGGTCGGTGGCCACCGCGGCGATGCCGCCGTCCCGCTCGACCAGCCGGTTCTTGACCAGCCGGAGCGACCGGACCCGGCCAGCGGCGTCGCCGACCAGTTCCACCGGCGACACCAGGAACCGGAGCACCAGGCGCTTGGGCTTGCCGGTGGACGTCCGGGCCGCGTAGTCCGCCAGGACCTCGACTTTCCGCTTCTCGCTGGCATCGTCCTCCCGGGCGAGTTGGGCCTCGCTCAGCGGATCGAGCGCCACTTCGTCGGGCCGGGCCAGCGCGTCGGCCTCGGCCAGTTCGCCGAGTTCCTTGACCTCGGGGGTGGTGAACGCGGCCTGGACCGGGCCCCGGCGTCCGAGCAGGTAGACCTCCTTCACCTTGCTGTGGCGGAGAGCCTCGAGCGCGTGATCGGCGATGTCGGTGCGGGCGAGTTCGTCCGGCGTCCGCGACAGGATCCGGGCCACGTCGACGGCCACGTTGCCGACGCCGACCACCGCCACCCGTTCGGCGGTGAGGTCGAAGGTCCGGTCGCGGAAGTCAGGATGGCCGTTGTACCACGCCACGAATTCCGTCGCGGGATGACTGCCGGCCAGGTCTTCGCCCGGAATACCCATGCGGCGATCCGACTGGGCCCCCGTGGTGAACGCCACGGCGTGATAGTGGCGGCGCAACTCGTCCACCGTCAGGTGCTGGCCGATCTCGACGTTGCCGAAGAATCGGAAGCCGGGTCGACCGGCCACCTTGTCGAAGCTCCGGGTGACCGCCTTGATCTTCTCATGGTCCGGCGCGACGCCGAATCGCACCAGGCCGTAGGGGACCGGAAGACGCTCGAACAGGTCGACCGTCACCGGCCGGTCGGTCTGGGAGAGGAGTTTGTCGGCCAGGAAGAAGCCGGCGGGGCCGGCACCGATCACCGCGACGCGAAGAGGAGCTGACACGGGCATTCCGGATTCCGGGTGGAACGACGGACGGGGTGGGAAAGAAGGTATCTCCAAGGTTACCGTTGGGCCATGACCTCTCGCGCGCGGAGCGCCGGGTTCGGCGCCGCCTTCCTGATGGCCACCTCGGCCATCGGTCCCGGATTCCTGACTCAGACCGCCGTCTTCACGAATCAGCTGGGCCCGAGCTTCGGATTTGCCATCCTCCTCTCGGTCCTGTTCGATCTGGCGGCGCAGGTCACCATCTGGCGGGTACTGGTCGGGTCCGGCCAGCGGGCCCAGTCCGTGGCCAACGCGGTGCTGCCCGGCCTCGGGGCCGCGCTCAGTCTGGCGGTGGCGGCGGGCGGGCTGGCGTTCAACATCGGCAACGTGGCCGGCGCGGGGCTCGGACTCAACGTGCTGCTGGGGATCGATGCCAGGGTCGGCGCCCTCCTCAGCGCCGTCGTCGGGATCGGGATCTTCCTGGTTCGCGACGCGGGGCGGGCCATGGATCGATTTGCCCAGGTGCTGGGTGGGTTGATGGTGGTCATCGCCCTCGTCGTGGCGGTGGTGGCGGCGCCGCCGATCGGCGAGGCGCTGGTCCGGTCGGTCGTGCCCACCCGGATCGACCCGCTGGCCATCGTCACCATCGTGGGTGGGACGGTGGGCGGCTACATCACCTTTGCCGGAGCCCATCGGTTGCTCGACGCGGGGGTGACGGGGCCGGCCGAGGTGGCGGGGGCCACCCGGTCGGCGCTCCTGGGTGTGAGCGTGGCCACCGTCATGCGCGTGGTCCTGTTCCTCGGAGCGCTCGGCGTGGTGGCCAGTGGTCGGGTTCTCGATCCCGCCAATCCGCCGGCCTCGGTGTTCCGGCTCGCGGCCGGTGAACTCGGCTATCGCTTCTTCGGTCTGGTGATGTGGGCCGCCGCGGTCACCTCGGTGGTCGGCTCGGCCTACACTTCGGTGAGCTTCCTCGATGGCCTGGCCCGCCGGTCCGCCGCGGCGGTCGGCGACCCGCGGCGGCGGACCACCGGAATCATCGCGTTCATCGCGATCTCCACCGCCGTTTTCCTGACGATCGGTCGGCCGGTGACGATCCTGGTGGTGGTGGGCGCCATCAATGGACTGATCCTCCCGATCGGGCTCACCGCGGTCCTGCTGGCGGCGCGGCGCGATCCCTATCGGACCGCGGCGCGGCTGCCTCGCTGGCTGGTGGCGGCCGCCGTGCTGGTCACCGGGGCCATGACCGTTCTCGGCGGCTACACCCTCGTCACCCAGGTGCCGCCCCTCTTCGGGCGGTGACCTCGATCGGGCCGTTGAATGGTCAAACCCTCGAAACGCGGAGTCGAACGATGCGATTACGGTTGGTGGTGCTGGCAACGCTGAGCGGGGCGATCGGAACGGTGGCCGCGGCCCAGCGCCGGCCGCCGGCTCATTTCGAGAAGCTGGCCCACACCTACAGCATCGTCGCCTGGGACTCGGTCACCGGCGATCTCGGCGTCGCGGTGCAGTCGAAGTTTCCGAACGTGGGCGGGATCGTCCCGTGGGCCCGCGCGGGCGTCGGCGCCGTCGCCACCCAGAGTCTGGCCAACACCGCCTACGGCGAGCGGGGGCTGCTCCTCATCGCGGGCGGGCTGACGGCCGAGGCCGCGTTCCGGGCCGTGATGCGGACCGACACCATGCTGGCCGACCGTCAGGTCGGCATGGTCGATGCCCGCGGCAACGCGGTGAGCTTTACCGGCGATCGGACCTTCGACTGGGCGGGCGGCCGCGTGGGCCGGGCCGGCATGGCCGGTGGGTTGCCCGGCGGGAAGGGCGCCACGATCGTCGGCCGGGGGTACGCGGCCCAGGCCAACATCATGGTTTCGGATCAGACGGTCAGGAATCTGGCCGCCACCTTCGAGCGCGCCACCGGATCGCTCGCCGATCGGCTGATGGCCGCCCTCAAGGCGGGCCAGGCGGGCGGCGGCGACAAGCGGGGGATGCAGTCAGCGGCGTTGCTCGTGGTCCGGAAGGACGGCGGTTACCTCGGGGCCAACGACCGCTTCATCGACATCCGCGTCTACGACGCGCCCGATCCGATCGCCGAACTCGAACGCCTGCTCGAACTGCATCGGCTCCACTTCTTCCCGAGCGATCCCGCCGACCTGACGCCGATCACCCCGGCGATCGTGGCGCAGCTCGAACCGATCCTCCTCCGGGAGCCGGCCGACCAGCCGACCAAGTGGCTCTCGGCGCCGCAGGGTTCCGCGACGCCCCAGTTCCTGGCGGCCCTTCGCGACTTCATGTATTGGGAGAACTACGACGTCCGGGTCCGGATGGACGGTCAGATCGACCGGGTCGTGCTCGAGGCCATTCTCCGGCAGCGACGGCAGTAGTCAGCGGTCGAGCATGGTCCGGACCTTGTCGGCCAGTTCCCGGACCGTGAACGGCTTCTGCAGCAGCTCGATGCCTTCCTCGATGACGCCGTGGTCGGCGATGACGTCGGCCGGGTAGCCCGACATGAACAGGCAGGGTGTGCCTGGCCGGACCGCCTGGATCCGCCGGGCCAGGTCCCGCCCGGTCAGGCCCGGCATCACCACGTCGGTGACGATCAGGTCGATCACCTTGCCGTCATTGACCACGGCCTCGAGAGCCTCGAGCGGATTGCCGAACGACACGACCCGATACCCCTCGCGTTCGAGGGCGCGGCGCGCCAACGAGAGGATCTGTTCCTCGTCCTCGACGACGAGGATGGTCTCCTGCCCCCTGGGGGGGCGGGTCGAGGTCGAGTCCGCCGGCTCGGCGTCGGGCCCGCCGCGCCACGCCGGCAGCAGGATCCGGATCAGGGTGCCGCGTCCGCGCGCGCTCTCCACCTCCACGACCCCGCGATACTGCTTGACGATCCCGTAGACGACGGCGAGCCCCAGGCCGGTTCCCTTGCCCACGTCCTTGGTGGTGAAGAACGGGTCGAAGGCCCGTTCCGCGGTGGCGGCGTCCATCCCGACGCCGTCGTCCTCCACCGTCAGCTCGACGTAGTCGCCCGGCGGTGAGCCGGGGTAGGCGCTGGCCCGCTCATCCCCGATCTCGCAGTTTGCGGTCCGGACCCGGACCGTGCCGGCCCCGCGGATCGCGTCGCGGGAATTCACGGCGAGGTTGGTGAGGATCTGATCGACCTGCGAGGGGTCGATTCGAACCGGCCACAGGTCGGGCGCCGTCTGCCAGTCGATGGTGATGTTCTCGCCGATCAGCCGTTCGAGCATGTCCCGGATGCCGGCCGCTCGCTCGTTGAGATCGACGACGCGGGGTTGCGCCGTCTGCTGGCGGGCAAAGGCGAGGAGCTGGCGGGCCAGATCGGCCGACCGTCGGGCGGTGG
Organism: Gemmatimonadota bacterium; assembly: GCA_016794825.1. Classification (GTDB taxonomy): domain Bacteria; phylum Gemmatimonadota; class Gemmatimonadetes; order Gemmatimonadales; family GWC2-71-9; genus SHZU01. Next base: position 455 of record JAEUJH010000447.1, on the reverse strand, counting down.
CCTGGATGCCGCGCAGGTCGGCCGCGACCTTGTGGTCCGGACCGATCCGATCGAGGGCCAGTTCGGCGAGGTTGAGGATGGCCTGCAGGGCGTTGTTGAAATCGTGCGCCACGCCGCCGGCCAGTCGCCCGACCGATTCCATTCGTTGCGACTGCGCCAGCGCCGCCTCGAGCCGTTTCCGATCGGTGATGTCGCGATTGACCGCCACGGCGCCGGTCGGGCGCCCGTCCCTTCCAACCGTGCGCGACACCGAGGCAAAGATCGACCGGGTGGCGCCGTCCCGTCGGGTCATCAGCAGCTCGCCCCGCCAGATCCCCTTGGTTTCGAGGTCGCGGATCGCCTCCTCGCGACTGCCGGTGACGTACGCGGTCGGGATGACCTGGCGAAGAGTCTTGCCGACGACCTCGGCGGCGGGCCACCCGTAGATGGTTTCGGCGGCGCGATTCCAGCTGACG
>JAEUJH010000001.1 GCA_016794825.1 Gemmatimonadota bacterium | reverse complement strand
CGGCGCCCGTCTGCCAACACGGCCGACCCACGGCTGGCCGCCACCGGCCACCCCCATCCCTCAGGCAGGGATGATGCCGGACCCGCCGGGAGCGTCGACCAGCGACCGCCCGGCAATGGCATCCAGCCGGAGCCAGCCCTCCGCGGTCAGGACGATCCGGGCCCCGGTGCGGTTCGCCCACCCCTGCCCGACCAGCTCCGCGGCCACCCCCGGGTCGACCCGGTCGGCCGGCAATCCCTGGTCGGTCCGGAGCCCGAGGTAGGCTTCCTCCAGCGCCACCTGCCTCGAATCGAGCCGTTCCGACCCGGCCACCACCGACCGGCCGGCGGATTGGACCCGCCGGTACTCCGCCCAGTCGTGGATGTTCCACCATCGATCGCGGCCGTGGGCGCCATGCGCCGACGGACCGAGGCCGAGATAGGTGGCCCGGCGCCAGTAGGCCCGGTTGTGACGGGACTCGAACCCCGGCCGGGCGGCGTTGGAGACCTCGTAGTGCCGGAACCCTGCTCGGGCCAGCCGAGCGTGCGCCTCGAGATACTCCGCGGCGGCCCGCTGATCGAGCGCGGGCTGCACCGTGCCCCGGTCGACCCACCGGCCCAGCGGCGTCCGCTCCTCGACCGTCAGGCCGTAGAACGACAGGTGCTCCGGCTCGAGCGAAAACGCGGCGTCCAGGTCGGCGGTCCAGTCGCGCCCCAGGGTGTCGGGCAGCGCGTAGATCAGGTCGAGCGAGACGTTGGTGATCCCAGCCCGCCGGAGTTCCGCCACGGCCTTCCGAGGCCCGTCCACCCCATGGCTGCGATGCATCCAGGCCAGCGACTCGGCGTGGAACGACTGGACTCCGAGCGAAATTCGATTGACCCCGGCCGCCACCCACCCGGCAGCTGCGGCGGCCGTCACGTCCTCGGGGTTGGCTTCGAGGGTGACTTCGGCATCCGGCGCCACGGGCCGATCGGCCCGGACCGCCGCGATGAGGTGGCCGATGGCGCCTGGATCGAGCCGCGACGGCGTGCCGCCACCGAAGTGGATCGTCTCGACAGCGCCGACCTCCGCCCACCACGGGGCCGACTGCCAGGCCCGCCACTCCGCCGTCACCAGCGCCGCGAACTCGGCCGACGGCACCGACCGGCGGACCGCGATCGAAAAATCGCAGTAGCTGCACCGCCGGGCGCAGAACGGGACGTGGACGTAGACGTGCATGGCGCGGGAAGATACTCCGGGCGAAATCAGTGGGCTCGCCGAAAGCCACCGGGTTCCTCCTCGGCGACACCGGTGATCGCGAGTTCCGCCAGCGCCTGGAAGACGGTCGGCGCGGGCAACCGGAGTTCCGCCGCCAGCGCCTCCGGCGTTCGGGCCACGCCGTCGAGCGCGTCGAAGACCCGGCGGAGGTCGTCGCGAAGGCGGGATCGAATCAGGTCGGCCGGGCTGGCCGCTCGTGCCGCTTTCCGCACCGCCGCCGTCACTTCCTTGAAGCGACTGAGCAGATCCTCCGGCTCGAGATACGGACCGGCCCCGTCGCGAATCAGCAGGTTGGTGCCGGCGCTGGTCTTGCTGACGATCGGCCCCGGCACGGCGACGACGTCCGAGCCCTGGTCCACGGCGTAGTTGGCGGTCTTCATGGCGCCCGAGTCGAACGCCGCCTCCGTGACGACCGTGACCCGCGCGAGCCCGGCAATGAGCCGGTTCCGCCGCTGGAACGACCCGGCGTTGGGCCGCTCGCCCGGCGGGTGCTCGGTGAGCAGCAGCCCTTCGGACGCCACCCGATCGTAGAGCGTGGCGTTGGCCGCCGGATAGACGACGCCGAGTCCGTTGCCGAGAACGCCGATGGTGGTGCCGCCGGAACGCACCGCTTCCCAATGCGCCACCGCGTCGAGGCCCCGGGCCATGCCGCTCACCACGGTCAGGCCGGCGATGGCGGCGTGGCGGGCCACCTCGCGAGTGACGGTGATGCCGTAGGACGTCGGGTGCCGACTGCCGACGATGGCGACGGTGGGCCGGCGCGCCAACTCGAGCCGGCCGCGCGCGAACAGCAGCGCCGGCGGATCGGCAATGGGCAGGAGCCGTTCCGGAAAGTCGGGGTCGAACGGGGTGAGCAAGACATCGCCTTCGGTGGCGACCCGACGAATCAAGCGCTCGGTCCGGGCCGGCTTGGCGGCACCGATGGCCTGGGCGGCGGCGCCCGAGATCCCGGGGATTGATCCCAAAAACGCAACCGGCGCCGCGAGGGCGCCGGTCCAGGTTCCACAGGCCTGCTTCAGTCGTTCGAGCCTCGCCGGGCCGATCCCCGGCACCAGGGCCAGGGTGACGTAGGCGAAGCGTTCGTCACTCGAGATCGGCATCGTGCGTCTTGGCCTCCTCGACGAGTCGCCAGAAGGTCCGTTTGAGGTCGTCGAGGCCGGTGCCCGCCGCCGCGGAGATGGCCAGTTGGGCCCGCGCGTCCGGCGCGGCCACGGTGGGGAGCGGGTCGTCGGCGGCCAGCATGTCGCGCTTCGAGAGAACGACGATGTGCGGCTTGGCGTGGAGCGCCTCGCTGTACGCCAGGACTTCGTCGCGGAGCTTGGCGTAGACCAGGTCCGGCTCGGGCACGTCAAGCGGGATCAGAAAGGCCAGGACCCGGGTCCGCTCGACGTGGCGGAGGAACTGGAGGCCGAGTCCCTTGCCTTTGTGGGCGCCCTCGATGATGCCGGGAATGTCGGCCACGACGAAGGTCCGATGGTCGCCCATGGCAACGACGCCCAGATTCGGTTCCAGGGTGGTGAACGGATAGTCGGCGATCTTGGGCCGGGCGGCCGAGATGACCGACAGCAGCGTGCTCTTCCCGGCGTTAGGCTCCCCCACCAGACCCACGTCGGCGATCAGCTTCAGCTCGAGTTCGAGTTCCCGCTCCTGCCCCGCCTCGCCCGGCTCCCACTCCCGCGGGGCCCGGTGGGTCGAGGTGGCGAACCGGGCGTTGCCGCGGCCGCCGCGGCCGCCCTTGGCCACCAGGACTTTTTCGCCGGAACGGAGGACCTCGCCGATCGTCTCGCCGGTGGTCAGGTCGCGGATGATGGTGCCGGTCGGCACCGGCAGGAGGATGTCGTCGCCGGTGGCGCCGGTCTGGGTCTTGCCCTTGCCGTGCTGCCCGCGCTCCGCCTTCCAGGTGTTCCGGTACCGGTAGTCGAGCAGCGTGGTCAGGTTCGAGTCCGCCACCACGTAGACGCTGCCGCCATGCCCGCCATCGCCGCCGTCGGGGCCGCCCTTGGGGACGTACTTGAACCGCGCGAAGGAGGAAGCGCCCGACCCACCCGCGCCGGCCGCCACGTGCACCGTTACTCGATCGACGAAAGCCATCAGCGGATCCGATCCCAGAGCGACCGGGCCAGCGCCGCGTGTGCCGGCGCGGCTTCGCGCCCGGCGATGAGGACAACTTCGTCGATGGCGGCCGGGGCCGCCCCCGCGTTCCGGGCCCCGCGGAGATGCGAATGGAGCTGCCGCTCGGCGCCGAGCATGACGACCTGCGCGATCACCACGAACTCCCGACGAACCAGATCGAGCCCCGGCCGGGACAGCGTCCGCCCGTACCCTTCCGCGACCATCCAGGCGTCGAGCGCCGGATGCAGTTCGGTGACGTTGGCCCGCAG
>JAEUJH010000416.1 GCA_016794825.1 Gemmatimonadota bacterium | reverse complement strand
TTCGCGACGACCTGGTCAACGCCGGGATGATCTGGGAGGACAGTTCGGTGGTGGTCGACGGCAATCTGATTTCCTCGCGAACCCCGGCGGACCTGCCCCAGTTCATGAAGGCGCTGATCCGCGCGCTCGAAGGCTGACTCTCTCCCGAACAGGAACTTTCCAATGCGCATCGTGTCGTGGCTGGTGTTGGCGTCGCTCGTGCCGTCGCTGGTCGGGGCCCAGAGCCGGCCCCGTGGCCGGGAACTCGGCATTCCGTTTACCGGCAAGACCGGGCCCCACAACGCGATCACCGACGTGGCGGGCGTGGCGGTCGGACACTCGACCATCATCGAGGGCGAGGGCAAGCTGGAGCCCGGCAAGGGCCCGATCCGGACCGGCGTCACCGCCATCCTCCCCCGCCCCCTCGGCAACTGGGATTTCGTGATGGCCGCCACGTTCAACCAGAACGGCAATGGCGACATGACGGGCGTCAACTGGATCGAGGAGTCGGGATTCCTCGAAGGGCCGATCCTGCTGACCGGGACCCACAGCGTGGGCGTGGTCCGCGACGCGGCGATCCACTGGCAGATCGCCAAGGGGCGGCAGTTCGTCTTTACCTACCCGGTGGTGGCCGAGACGTTCGACTTCCTCAACGACGCCAACGGCCAGCACGTCAAGCCAAGCCACGCGTGGGCGGCGCTCGACGCGGCCAAGCCGGGCCCGGTCATCGAGGGCGCGGTGGGCGGCGGCACCGGAATGGGCTGCAACGGGTTCAAGGGCGGGATCGGAACCTCGTCGCGGATGGTGGCGGACGTCTTCGGGAAGGAGTACACCGTCGGCGTGCTGGTCCAGTGCAACTACGGGGGCGACTTCCAGATCCTCGGGGTTCCGGTGGGCCGGGAAATCACCGATCTGGGGATGTGCTCCAACTTGCCGCAGACCCGGCCGTGGATGGGAACCCGGATGCGGCCCTGCCCCGCGGCGGGCTCGACCCCGCGCTCCGGCGACGAGGCCATCGAGCAGGCGGCCGACATGGGCCGCGGTTCGATCGTGATCATCGTGGCGACCGACGCGCCGCTGGTGACCCACCAACTCAAGCGGATCGCGCGCCGGGCCGGGATGGGTCTGGCCAAGGCGGGCAGCTGGGCCGGCAATGGCTCCGGCGACCTCTTCCTGGCCTTCTCGACGGCCAACCCGGGCGGCGGCGCGGAGGGCGCGCTGGCCAAGCTGGAGATGGTGCCCAACAACCGGCTCGACGCGTTCTTCCGCGCCACCATCGACGCCACCGAGGAGGCCATCGTCAACGCGATGCTGGCGGCGCCGCCGGTGATGGTCGGGGTGGACGGCATCCAGATCCACGGCCTGCCCGGCGACCGGGTCATGGCCGCGATGCGGAAGTACGGACGGGTGAAATGAGCGGCAGCGAAATGACGCTGGCTCAGTGTCAGCAGCGGGTGGACGCGTGGATCTCGCGCTTCGAGGAGGGTTACTTCCACCCGCTGACCAACATGGCCCGGCTCACCGAGGAAGTCGGTGAGCTGGCCCGCGAGGTGAACCACCGGTTCGGCCAGAAGACCAAGAAGAAGGACGAGGCGCCCGGCGACCTCGGCATGGAGATGGCCGACATCATGTTCGTGCTGATCTGCATGGCCAACCGGGAAAAGATCGACCTGGGCGAGGCGTTCGACCGGATGATGACCAAGGTGGACCAGCGGGATACCTCCCGCTGGACGCTCAAGCAGTAGCCTCAGGTCCCGGCCTCCGTCGTGCAGTAACCGGAGTTCCCGACCTCAGTCGTTTCGCAGCGACTCCGACGGGTTGATGGCCAGGGCCCGTCGGACCGGCCCGAGACACGCCAGGACCGCCGCCCCGAACACCGCGGCGCCCGCCAGCGCCAGACTGACGCCGTCGACCGGGCGGATCTCGAACAGGAAGCCCGCCACCAGACGCCCCGCGGCCAGGGCCACACCCGCTCCCGCCACCACCCCTCCGACGACCGGGATCAGCGTCCCGCCCACCGCGACCGCGGCCACCCGGCCCCGGGAAGCGCCGAGCGCGATTCGGACCCCGAGTTCGCGCGTCCGGCGGAGCACCACGAAGCCGACGACGCCGAAGAGCCCCACGGCCGCCAATGCCAGTGCCACCGTGGCGAACACGGTCAGCACCACGGCTCGAAGGCGCGGGCCCGCCACGACCTCCGCCAGATCGGCGCCCAGCGGCGCGCCCTCGAATGGCGCGGAGGGTTCGAGGTCGCGAAGGACGGCCCGGAACGCGGCGAGCGCGGCCAGGTCGGAGCCGTCGACATGCGCCACGACGCTGACGCCGCGGCGATGGACCCGCTGGCGATGGTCGTAGTAGACGGCGGGCGCCGGTTCATCCCCGGGACCGGCCTGGCGGATGTCGCCCACGACGCCGATGACCTCGGCCCACTGGTCGTCGCCGCCATCCATGCCGGGAAAGCGGACCAGGCGGCCGATCGGGTTCTCGCCCCGGAGATGCACCCGGCCGAAGGACTCGCTGACCACCGCCACCGCCGGCGCCGTCGGTCCATCGGTCGGACCGAAGACCCTGCCCCGGCGGACCGGAATGCCAAAGACCTCGAAGAACCCGGCCGAGACGATCCGGTAGTCCGAGGTGGCGGGCGGTCCGCCAGCGTCGGAGGGTTCGCCCTGGATCCGGGCGGAGCCGTTAGGCGCCCAGCTGTCGAGGGGCACCGAGGTCGTCAGCGCGGCCGCCCGCACTCCCGGCACCGCGCCGACCCGATCGAGGAGCCGTTCGAGGAAGAGCCGGCGGCGAACCGGGTCGGCGTACGGCAGCCCGTCGCCGTCGGCCAGCGGGACCGGGAACGACACCCGCGATCCGATTTCGTAGCCGAGGGGCTGATCGAGCATCCGGCCAAGGCTCCGACCCAGCAGGCCGGCGCCGGCCAGGAGGACGAAGGTGGCGGCGACTTCGATCCCGACCAGCCAGTGCATCATCCCGGTCGGTCCGGTCGCCCCGCGGACGTTCCGTCGGAGAGTGCCCCGATCCACCACCCGGCTCATCCAGAGCGCCGGCACCAGACCCGCCACCAGCGCGACGACCGCCACCGAGGCGACGACGGCGCCCAGGAACACCGGATCGATCGGCAGCGCGGTGACGAAGGGCACCAGTCGACTGAGGACGTCGAGCAGCGCCGGTCGGGCCGCGGCCCACAACGCCACGCCCGCGGCGGAGCCCGCGATCGTGACGAGGGCGCTCTCGATCAGGAACCGACGGATCAGATCGGCCCGCCCGGCACCCAGGGTGGCGATCATCCCGATCTCGTGCTGGCGCTTGGCGGCGCGGGCCAGCAGCAGCGTGGTCAGGTTGAGCAGGGCAATGAGGAGGAGCAGCAGCACGGCGCCCTGCAGCAACCGGAGGATCCGCGGTGACTGACCGAGGAGTGTTTCCCGGATCGGCGTGACCGCCGCCCCGTCGGCGAGATACTCGCTCGGCGTTTCGGTGGCTACCAGCTGGCGGGTGAGCTGGGAAAGCGCCTGCCCCGCGGTGGCGACGGTGACGCCGTCGGCCAGACGCCCCACCACCCGCCAGTTGTGAGCGGTCCGACTCGGATTGTCATCCCAGGGCTCGGCCGGCGTCCAGAGGTCGGCGCCG
>JAEUJH010000410.1 GCA_016794825.1 Gemmatimonadota bacterium | reverse complement strand
CGGCGCCGACCTTGACCTCGCGGACCAGTTGGTCGACCAGGGTCATCGTCTCCTGGATTTCCGCCGCCAGCGTCCGGATGTCCGGACGGTTCGGGTCCTCCGCCGGGGAGGTCACGCCACCGCCGTGATCTGGCTGATTTTGTCCTTGAGGACCTGGGGGGTGAACGGCTTGAGGATGTAGCCGTTGACCCCGGCCTCGACCGCCTGCAGGATGTCCTCCTGGACGCTCCGGGTGGTGACCATGAGAATCGGCGTCTTGGCCGTGGTGGGATTGCTCCGCAACGACCGCGTCAATTCCAGCCCTCCCATGTTCGGCATGTTCCAGTCGGTGATCACCAGTTCGATGGAGGCGTCACAGACCTGGAGGGCCTCATTGCCGTCACCGGCTTCGAGGACATTCGTCATGCCGATGCTCTTCAGCGCGTTGAGCACGATCCGACGCATCGTTGCCGAGTCATCCACCACGAGACACTTCATCAGTCGCTCCTAACCAAGGAAGTCAGGGTCTTTGGCCACCCGACGCGCCACCTGGTCGATGACTTCGGGCTGATCGTAGAATCCGCTCGCCAGCCGCTCTCCGATCTCCTTGAGCCGCTCCTTGGGGAGCGTCGACTCGGAAGCCCGGGCCTCGGTCTGTTCGGCGAGTGCCTTGGCCTCCGAGGACACGTCGACCGAATCCGGACGATCGGCGCGGCGCTCGGTGTTCGACTTGGCGGCACGCGCCTGGGCCTGCTGCTGCGCCTCGGCGGTCCGGGCAGCGTCGAGCGCGGCCGGATCGGCGGATTGCCGGGGACCCTGGGGTGAAGACGGATTGATGTTCATCTCTGCTCTCCTTCGCCATCGGTGGTGGGGGCGGCTGGCGATGGCAGTTCCACCCCCGCACCTCGAATCAGTATCGGACCGGCGATTTCGGACTTGAATACGCTGGGTCGAGGGTCGCTTGTGCAGGGTCTGTGCCCGGGAACTTCCTACCGGTTGACCCGGGTCGTGTCGTCCGGGTCCGACCCACCGTTTTCAAGCGCTCCAATCGACCCATCCGAACCGGTCCATCTCTCGCCACTGCAACGGGGTATCGGCGCCTGAGCCGAAAAGCTTGAGCCCCCGGCCCGGCGGATGGCTTACCTCTTGCCCCCCACACCTCGAGACCGGTTCAAACCGGAAAAAACTGCCTTCGAAGAGGGACGGTTTTCGGCTCGGGCGGCGTAAACGACCGCTCACTCGATCAGACCCAGGAACGGCATGGCAACGGACGTTGTTTCACCAGCGGTTGGACCCGAAGTCGCAGCCTCCGTCGGGGAGTTGAAGGCACTCCTCCGCCGCGGACTCGCCTCGCATCAGGCCGGCGACCTAGCCCAGGCGCTGGGCTGCTACCAGGCCGTGCTGGCGCTCGATCCGGGTCAGGCCGACGCCCTCAACCTCGTCGGCGTCATTGCTCACCAGACCGGCGACCACGCCCTGGCGGTGAGCCTGCTGGAGCGGGCCGTGGCGCGGGATCCGCGGGCTCCCGACTTCCTGATCAACCTGGGGCTGGCCCGGCAAGCCATCGGCGACCTCGAGGCCGCCAACCAGGCGTTCGAGCGGGCGGTGCAGCTCCGGCCCGCGTCGCCGCAGGCCCATCTGCATCTCGGCAGCGTTCGCCGGCTGCAGGGTGATCTGACTGGGGCCGTTCGGTCCTACGACCGGGCCCTGGCGCTCTCGCCCGAGTTCGCGGAGGCGCACGCCACCCGGGGTGCGGCGCTCCACGCGCTGGGTCGAAACGCGGAGGCCGAGCGGGCCCTCCGGCGGGCGATCGAGATTCGACCGACCTTTGCGGAGGCCTTTTCGGACCTCGGCTCGCTGCTCCAGGCCGCCGGGCGGACCGACGAGGCCGTCGCCGCGTACGAAACCGCCATCGAGCTCCGGCCGACGCTGGTCGACGCCCATGCCAACCTCGGCACCGTCCGGGCGGCGGCGGGTGACCAGGACGGCGCCATCGACTGCTATCGGCGCGCGCTGGCTCAGCTGCCGACCCATTTCGAGTCGCTCGTCAACCTGGGCATTGCGCTCCAGGCCACCAACCGGCTCGAGGAGGCGGCCCAGGCCTTCGAGACTGCCCGTTTGATCCGTCCTGCCGCGCCGGAACCCTACCTCCATATCGGCGCGATCCGTCAGGCGCAGAACCGGCTGACCGAGGCACTCGAGACGATCGACGCCGGATTGGCTCGGTTCGGAGCCCACGCCGAATTGCTGGCCGCGCGGGGCACCGCGCTCCGTCACCTCGAACGCCTCGACGAGGCGATCGCGTCGTTCCGCGACTCCCTGGCTCTCGACCCCAGCGTGGCTCGGGTCGAGGTCAATCTGTCGAACGCCCTCCTCGCCGCCGGCGACGCCGTCGGGGCCCGCGAGGCCATCGACCGGGCCATTGCCCTCGACGGCGAG
>JAEUJH010000684.1 GCA_016794825.1 Gemmatimonadota bacterium | reverse complement strand
GTCATGTGCCACCCTTTGAGAGGAGGTGATCCATTGTCTAGTGATAGATGTCGTTCGAGCTCGAGCTGGGCAAGCGATCGCCGGGAGATCGCGTAGGTTCCCGAGAGCGTCGAAGTAGCCGGAATCCCAGCGGGATTCCCGGTGCATCGTCTCGGGCTCGAAGGACAATGGTCGCGCCGCTCACCGGGTCGGTGGGCGGCGCGACGCACGTTGGCGTCGTGGCAAAGGGAGGGTCCGTGCGTCTGAGAACCCGCAGCATTCCACTTCTGATCCTCCCTCTGGCCGCGGCCGGGGCAGATCCTTCGGCGCCGGTCGTCCTGGCGCTCGCCGTCATCTATGCCGTGGCGCTGGCCGGCGGGGAATTGGCAGCCCGACTCGGGCAGCCCGCGGTGCTCGGAGAACTCCTCGCGGGCGTCGTGGTCGGGAACCTGCCGATCGTGGGTGTCACGATGTTCGAATACATCAAGACGGATCCGGGGATCGACTTGCTGGCACGGATCGGGGTCCTGATTCTGCTGTTCGACGTGGGCGTCGAGTCGACGGTGCGACAGATGCTTTCCGTCGGAGTACGGTCATTACTCGTCGCGATCCTCGGCGTGGTCGTTCCGTTCGCGGCGGGCTGGCTCGTCGCGGACTGGCTGATGCCGGAGACGGGGGATTTCGCCCATGCCTTCGTCGGCGCGACGCTGGCGGCGACCAGCGTCGGGATCACGGCACGGGTGCTCAAGGACGTGGGCCAGTCGCAAACGGCGGAGGCTCGGATCATTCTCGGGGCCGCGGTGATTGATGACGTCCTCGGCCTGGTCGTGCTCGCGGTGGTGACAGGCGTGATCGCGGCGGCGAACACCGGGGCGGTCATGGGCTACGGGGCGATGGGTGTGATTTTCGCGAAGGCGTTCGGCTTCCTTCTTGGCGCGGTGCTGATGGGCCTGGCCGTGTCGCCCCGGGTCGTACGGTGGTCGGCTGCGCTTCGCACCAAAGGCGCGCCCCTGACCGTAAGCTTGGCGCTCTGCTTCATCACCGCGTACCTGTCCTACCTCCTCGGGTTGGCCCCGATCATCGGGGCGTTCGCGGCTGGACTGGTCCTGGAGTCGGCGGACTACCAGCCCTTCCGGCAACGGGGTGGTCAATCGATCGAGGACGTGCTCCACAACCTGATTCAGACGTTCGTGCCGGTGTTCTTCGTCCTGATGGGCATGAACACGGATCTCCGCGCCTTGGCGGACGGCGGGGTCCTGGTCATGGGGCTGATTCTGACCGTAGCGGCGGTCGTCGGCAAGGTCGTGGCCGGGGTGGGCGCCGGTGGCGGCGTCAACCGGCTCGCGATCGGGATCGGGATGGTTCCGCGGGGCGAAGTCGGGTTGATCTTCGCCAACATCGGCCTGGGCCTCACCATCGGCGGCGCCCCGATCGTGACGCCGACCCTCTATTCCGCCATCGTCATGATGGTGATCATCACGACCATGATCACGCCGCCGGCCCTCAAGTGGGCCTTCGGGCGGCGGAGCTGAATCCTCCCGGGTTCGAATCCGTAGAACCCCCATGGCCGCCGCCTCGTACTGGTCCAGGTCCCGGGCTCCCAGGCATTCGCTCACCTTCGCGCTGCCGCTGCTGCTGCTCTACGAGGCGCTTGCCTTCCTGCTGAGCGGCGACGCGATGGCCGGCGTGCGGAACGGGGCCGACGTGCTCCTCAAGAGCGCCTTCACCGCGCTCGGCGGACGCCATGGGCTCACCATCTTCGGGGTGGTGCTGTTCGGGGCGGGACTGGTGCTGGTCGCGCGCGATCGGCGGCGGAGCGGTCCGATCGAACCCCGGCTGTTCCTGCCGATGCTGCTCGAGTCGCTCGGGTACGCGCTCCTGTTGGGCGGGGTGGCCAGCACCCTGACCTCGCTCCTGCTCGGGCGGCTCGGCTTTGCGCTCGCGGCCGGAAGCCTGGCCGAGTTCGGGTTGCCGACCCAGATCATGATCTCGCTCGGCGCCGGTCTCTACGAGGAACTGGTGTTCCGGGTCCTGCTCGTGTCGGGCCTGGCCCTGGTGGGCACCCGGCTGCTCGGGTGGTCACCCCGGGCCAGCGGGGTGATGGCCACGGTGCTCGGCGCGCTGGTGTTCTCGGCCTTCCACTACGTCGGGCCCTACGGCGATCCGTGGCAGCTCGACTCGTTCACCTTCCGGGCGGTGGCCGGGGTGCTGTTCAGCGCGCTCTACCTGCTGCGGGGGTTCGGGATCGCCGCCTGGAGTCACGCCCTCTACGACGTGGTCCTGGCCGTCATCCGCTGATCGGCGGCAACCGACCGACTCCGAGGCGGGAGGGACGTGGACGCGTCCCTCCCGCTTTCGGTCATTGGGCTGGAGCGGGCGGAGCGGGAATCGGGGCCGGCGAACTCGCCACGTCGGCGACCCGCTTCCAGGCACCGTCGACCTTGTGCCAGTGGATCAGATAGGCGCCGCTCTCGCTCACCGGGCCGGGCGCCCCGGGCGGCGTGATCGACATCGTGTAGTCGCCCCGCTCCACGGCGAGCGGGCCATTGGCGACCACGGAGACCGCGGTGGTCTTGATGGTGGCTTTGACGCCGACGAGCCCGTTGACGGCGGCCGCGATCGCGGCGCGACCCCGGGCCACCGGCGCGCCGCCGACCGCCAGCTCGCCGTCCTCGGTGTACTGGGCGGCGACCTGGTCGCCGTGGCCGGCGTTGAAGTGCCCGTCGAAATCGGCGTTGAGGGAGTCGATGACGCGCTTGGCTTCGATCGATTCCGCGTTGATCCGGACCTGGATCTGGTCCGGGGTTTCGGCTTTGGGCGCGCAGGCGGCGAGCGCGAGCAACGACCCGGCAAGGAACGAGTGGCGCATGATGATCTCCGAGGGGGAGGGGAGATGATCCCCCTCGGAGGCGATCTCGTCAAGCCGGGTCGGGACCTTCGGCGCTGATCTCAAATGGAATCAGCGCCGGGACCTTCCTGCCAGAACTGATCGGCGACGTCGCCGACGATCCCGAACATCAGATCGGCGCCCCGCCGGATCCGGTCGAACCGCTCGGGGTCGAGGGGTTCCGCCTGGAGCGCGGCCTTGAACGACGACCACCGCTCGGGCTGGGCGTCGCCGTAGGGGTCGAGCGCCCGGGTGCCGCCGGTGGCGGGGTCGAGGCTCAGGGCGCGGCACAGACTCCGGACCAGGAAGCGACCGCCGTTGGTGCTCCCTTCGATGACGTACGCCATCCCGATCGTCTCGTCGTCGGTGGCCGACTCGATGGCGGCCAGGGCGGCCTGGGTGGCGGGGCCAGCGGCCGGGGAGGGGGAGCCGCCGTAGAACGCCAGATCGGCTTCGAGGTCCGGCGTTCGGCGACGGGCGGGATCCGCGATGGTCCGCCAGCAGGCGTCGGTTCGGGGGCTCCGGTCGATCCGCCGTTCGAGCGCGCGATGGAGGAGCAACAGCTGCTCGAGGTGTTTGACCCACGCCTCCCGGGAGATGGTCCCGCGGGCCAGGGCGCGGTTCAGAGGTCGTTTCTCGGCGTCCTGGTGGGCCGCTCGAGTCGATTCACGCAGGTAGCTGGCGAGATCGGGGGAGACGGGGATCGGGATATCGGTCGGGATGGTCATTGGTAGTCTCAGCGAGCGGCGAGGACGAGCCCGGTTCCAGCGGCGAGCCAGAGGATGCCCTTGGCCAGGAAGAAGATGAAAGCGGCGACGGTGAGTTTCCGGGCCAGGGGTGTCTTGCGCTGGGTTTTGGTCATCGGTAGTTGAGAATGAGTTTCAGTTTTGTCTATTGATGAATAATCCTACTCCTCCAGTTCATGATTGGCAATCCCTACTTCGGTTACCGGAAATCCCTGGACCGAAACGCCAGCGCCGCCCGCGGCTTCAGCGGCTTCAGCTTTTCGGCGATGATCTGAACCACCGGGCCATCCCGCTGGATCCGACCCAGGATCAGGAGAAACGGAGCCCGGCGCGCCACTTCCCGGAACGCGACTTCCACTTCGCGGCGGACGATGGCGTTGAGGAAACCGAACTCGTCTTCCATCAGGATGAAGAGCACCCCGTTGGCGCTCTCCGGCCGCTGGCGGGTCACCACCAGACCGCCCACCAGCACCTCCTCGCCATGGCGGATGGTGGCGAGGGCTCGGCTGTCGATGGCGCCCGCGGCCGAGAGGCGGCGGCGAAGGTGTTCCACCGGGTGGCCCGCGAGACTCGTCCCCATCGCGAAATAGTCCAGGAAGATCCCCTCGGTGCGGGCCAGCTTCCGGGGGGCATGATCGACCGGGGCCGACGGCGCCAACGGCAGCACGTCGCCCACGTGACGGAGCGCTTCCCATGCCGCCTTGCGACGATCGGGTTCCCAGCGGGCGAAGCTGCCCGCGCGCGCCAGCGCGATCGCGTCGCTCCGACCGAGCCGGGCTCGATGAACCACGTCCGCGATGTCGCGAAACGGCGCCAACGCGCGAACCCGGGTCAGCGCCTCGAGCGCCTGGTCGCCGATGCCCCGGATGAACCGCCAACCGAGTCGGAGCCGGACGGGACGGTCGTCGGCGCCGGCGGGCGGACGACGCGCGAAGAGGCTGGCCGGAGGCGGCATCGTGCTGGCCGTTCGGGTTCGGGGGACGATCGTCCGCCATCGAGTGCCGTCGCGTTCCGGTTCGCTCCCCGCCCGGTCGTCTCCGTCCGGGAGCCGTTCCTCGACGGTGCAGTCCGACGCGCCGCGCGCCAGGCAAGGACCCGTCACCACCACCCCGTGCCGCCGGGCGTCGTGGATCAGGGTGGCGATCGGATAGAACCCCATCGGCTGCGCGTTGAGCAGCGCCATCAGGAATTCGGTCGGATAGTGCGCCTTGAGATACGCGGTGGCGAACGCGATCAGCGCGAAGCTCCAGGCGTGCGACTCGGGGAACCCGTAGTTGGCGAAACTCATCAGGTCCTCCTCGATCCGGGTGGCGATCGGCTCCGAGACGCCCTTGCCGATCAACCGGTCGCGCAACTCGGCCAGCGCCGTGAGGAGCCGGACCTTCTTGCGCTGGTGGCCCATGGTCCGCCGGAGCAGATCGGCCTCCGCCGCAGTGTAGCCGGCCAGCGTCATGGCGATGGCCATGGCCTGCTCCTGGAAGATCGGGATGCCCTGGGTCCGCTCGAGGAGCGGTTCCAGCGCCGGGTGGAGGTAGGTCACCTTCTCCTCGCCGCGGCGCCGGCGCGTGTAGGGATGGACGAAATTGGCCTGGATCGGCCCCGGCCGGATCAGCGCCACCTGGACGACGATGTCGTAGAGCCGCTCGGGCTTGGTGTGGAGGATCGAGGCGATCTGGGCCCGGCTCTCGATCTGGAAGGTGCCGATGGTGTCGCCCCGGCTGATCATCTCGTAGGTGGCCCGATCGTCGTCGGGGAGCCGGTACATCGAGAGCTCCCGGCCGGTGCGCGCCTCGATCGCGTCGAACGCCCGCCGCACCAGGGCCAGCCCGCCCAGGCCGAGGAAGTCGAACTTCGGGATGCCGAGGGTGTCGAGGTCGTCCTTGTCGAACTGGATGATGGTCCGCCCCATCGAGGTCGATTCGATCGGCAGGAAACTGCCTAACGGTTCCGCGGAAAGGACGAAGCCGCCCGGGTGGGTGGAGCGGAGCCGGGGCAGGTCGTCGAAGGCGGCCATGGCCTCGAGGATGGCGGGGGCCCGGGGGTCGGCCAGATCGAAGCCGTGGGCCGCCGCGAGCCCCTCGGTCAGGAGGTCCACGCCATGCCGGCTCCCGGCGTTGCGCATCCGCTTCGAGAGCGCGAACGCCAGCTGGGCTGGGAAACCGAAGGCCCGCATTGTGTCCTGGATGGCGGTGGAGGCGCTGTAGATCTGGGTGACGCCGGTCAGCGCCGAGTGGGATCGCTGATAGCGGCGGTAGACGTAATCGAGCACCTCCTCGCGCCGGTCGTGCTCGAAGTCGACGTCGATGTCGGGCGCCTCGGTCATCCCGTCGACCCGCGCCTCGGAAAGGAACCGCTCGAACAGGAGGCCGTGCCGGACCGGATCGACCGCGGTGATGCCGAGACAGTACGCCACGGCCGAGTTGGCGGCGCTGCCCCGGCCCTGGGCGAGGATCCCCCGGTCGCGGGCGAACCGGACCGCGTCCCACATCACCAGGAAGAACCCCGAATAGCCGAGCCGGGCAATGACGGTCAGCTCGTGATCGAGCTGCCGGGTCTGACGGGCGTCGAGTTCGCCCCAGCGCTCCCGGCCGCCCTCGAAGGCGAGCTGCCGGATGAAGCTGTCGTCGTCCTGTCCCTCGGGCACCTTGAACCGGGGAAGCGGGGGCCGGACCCAGCGGAGATTGAATTCGCAGGCCTCCGCGATCCGCGCGGTGGTCTCGAGGCCGGCTTCGGCTCCCCGCCAGCGGAGGGCCATCTCCTCGGGCGACCGGAGAACCCACTCGCCATTGGGATGGAGCAGACCGCCGTCGGTGGCGAGCGGGACGGTGGTCTGATGGCGGAGCGCGGTCAGGATCTCGTGGACGAGCCGGGTGCCGGGATCGATGTAGCGCGGGTTCTGGGTGACGAACCAGGGAATGCCCCGCTGGCGGGCCAGCGCGACGAGCGCCCCCGCGAGCGCCTCCTCGTCGCGTCCGGCGTGATGGTGCTGGACCTCGATGGCGAGCCGATCGTCGAAGGTGGAGCGATAGCGGGCCAGGAGGAGGTCCGCGTCGGATCGGCGCCGCTCGCGGAGCGCGGTGGCGAGCGCGCCCGAGGTCGGGCCGGTCAGGAGATGAAGCCCCTCGTGATGCGCGGCGACGTCGTCCCAGGTGAGTCGGGGCCGCCCCCGGGTGGCGGTCCGTCGGGTCCAGCGCCGGAGGTTGCCGACCCGGGAGGCGGTGATCAGCGCCGCGAGGTTCCGGAATCCGAGGGCCGACCGGACCAGGAGCGCCAGCGGCCGGCCGTCCACCACCAGTTCGGCCCCGACGATCGGACGAATGCCCTGCTCGCGACAGGTGACCGCGAACCGGGCGATGCCGCCCAGGTCGGCCCGGTCGGTCAGGCCGAGGGCGGTGTGGCCGAGCGCCTTGGCGTGGCGCGCCAGCGCTTCGGGCGACACGCCTCCGTCGCCGAAGGAAAAGGCCGAGTGGGCCCGGAGCTCGACGAACACGATCGACCCGTCAGTCCCACCAGCCGGCGAGGAACCAGGCGTCGGCGGCCCGATCGCGATAGAGCAGCACCATGACGCCATCGTGACGGACGCCCTGGAAGTAGTCCCGCTCGAACCGCTGGCCCCCGAAGCCGCCGGCGACCCGGTCGGGGCCGAGACTGGCCGAGAGCGCGTACGACCGGGTGCCGTCGAAATAGCGCTCGGGGATCGTCTCGCCTCGACGCGCGACGGTCCGGACGTCGATGGGCTGCGCCGAAGGGAAGAGCTGCATCGAGAGCCGGGGCTCGAGCGCGACGGTGCCCTGGCCGGGCGCTGGAAGATCGGGCAACTGCCCGCTCGGCTCCGCCACCCAGGTTACTCGGGCCTCGGGCAGGGGGTGGGCGCTCCGCCGGGCGGTGACCAGCGCATCCGGCTGTTTGTCGAGGAGGTGGGCCAGCGCGGCTTCGGTGACCCGCGCGGTGGCGAAGCCGGCGTCGAAGAGGTCGCCCTGGCGGTCGGCAAGCGGCGCGGCCTGGCCGACCCGGAGCCCGATCCGCATGACCGCGGCGGCGAAGGTGACCGGTTCGAGCGCGGCCCGGATGACGCGGAGCCAGGTCTTCCGATCGGCGGTGGGGTGGGCGCACCGGACCGGCACCTCGACGACGGTCCGGTCGGCCAGGGCGAATTCGAGCACCATGGCGTGGGCGCCCTCCCGCCGGGTGGCCAGCTGATCGGTGACGGTGGCCAGGAGCGAGTTGACGATGAAGACGACCTGCTCCTGGTCCGCCAGTTCGTAGTCGACCCACTCCAGTTCGGCGTTAGGCAGTTCCCGGCGGCTCGGGCCGAAGATCGGCCGGGGGTCGTCGGCCCGGGCCAGCCGCCAGAGCCGGACCCCGTCGGCCCCGAACCGGACCTCCACCGACTGCTGGTCGAGCGCGGCCAGGTCGGCAAGGCGTTCGATGCCGACCGCGGCAAAGAGCGGGTAGAGCACCGCCGGCGGTTCGAGAACCTCGGGGTCGAAGCGAGCCAGGAACTGCCGATCGGTGCCCGGCGGGACCACGGTGACGGGAGACCGGTCGGGAGATGTCGTGACGGCGGGATCGGTCGCGGTTGGGGCCAACCGCTCGGAGCCGGCCTGATCGCGGTCAGGCCCGGATCCGTGCCGGGCCGCAACCACCGCGGCGATCGGGGTGGCGGCGACGCCGGCCCGGGGCGGGGCACCCGAGGCGGACTCGACCACGACGAGGAGTGCCGCCGCGATGGCGGTGCCGTCGAGGCCGCGCGCATCGGCCCAGAGCAGTCCGCGGGCTGGCTCGAGCCGGATCCGGGGAGCGATCCGGAGCGCCTGCCGGGCCAGTTCAGTCGAGCGCGCCGCGTCGGTCGGCCAGGTCGGGATCGAGAGCGTGACGAAGGTCATGGGAGCTGGCGGGAAGAGTGAGCGTGGCGCTGCGGGACCAGCCGGGAGCGGTGGCGGCGATTTCGAGCGCGACCGTCTCCACCGCGGCCACCTCGCCGAACGGTCCGACCGCCCACCGGAACCGGTCGAGCAGGAACCGGGACGACAGCCGGATACTGGCGGTGAGGGTGCGCTGGGTGACGGCGAGGAAGGCTCCCTGGCCTTCGTGGACCATCCGGGAAAGGCGGAGGAGCGCCGCCTGATCGGGCTCGACCCCGGTGAGCACGATCAGGGAAAAGCCCCCGGACCGGAGCAGGATCTCGGCGGACTTGAGCGCCAGGGATTCGTCTCGGGGACGGATGACCAGGGGGCCGTCGATCCACTCGGTGCCGAGGGCCCGCCGGCCGTCCACCCAGGCGGTCCGCTCGCCCCGCCGGAGCAGGCCATGGCAGACCGCCCGCAGCACCGCGGTGGCCCCCACCTGGGTGGGCCAGGCCACCAGCCGGCCACGGGGAAGGCCCCCCTGGGGGAAAATCCGGTCGAACTCGATCAGTCCGGTGGCCACCGGTGGGGTGGCCCGGTCCGGGAGGAGGACCGCGTCCGGAAACCGCTCGACCAGGAGCCGCCGGAGCGCGGCCGGGTCAGTCTGGGATGGGGTGGTACGAAGCGCGGCGACGGCCATGGGAACCCCGGGAGCGGGTTCCCATGTTAACCCGAAGAAAAACCGAAAGCAAGCCGATCAGGGCTTCCGGGTCTTGGCCGCGTAGATCGAGTCGAGCACCATCCGGAACAGCGGAAGCGGCTGGGCGCCGACGATCAGGCCTCCGTCGACGTAGAAGGTCGGCGTACTCTGGGCGCCGCTCTTGGACGCGCCTTCCGCGTCGGCCTTGATCTGCGCCACCGTTTCCTCTTTCTCGAGGCAGCTGGTGATGGCCGGCTTGGCCAGCTTGAGCGAGTCGGCCAGGGTGAGGAGGAACGGCGCCGGGTTCTTGAGAGGCCCCCAGGTTTCCTGATGGAGGAAGAGGAGATCGTGGGCGGGCCAGAACTTGTTCTGCTTGGCCGCGCACATCGCGAACGCGGCGGCCGCCACGGCGTTGGCGTGGATCGAGGTGAGCGGGTAGTTGACGAAGACCCAGCGGACCTTGCCGGTCCGGATGTAGTCCCGCTCGAGGGCCGGGAAGGTCTCGATCGCGTGCCGCCGACAGAACGGGCACTGGAAATCCGACATCTCGTAGACGGTGATCGGGGCGTTGGGGGAGCCCTTGGCCCGGGCCGAGAGGGGCACGTCCTGGGCGGCCAGGGTGGCCGGGAGAACGGTGCCTAACGACAGGACGAGAGCGGCGGCGAGACGCATGGTCAGTACCTCGGCCGAAGGCGGCCGGTTCGAGGGTCGAGATGGACGGTGTCGCGATCGATCCGGACGTTCCAGTACCACTCGGCGTTGGGATCGGTCGGGTCGATCGAGCGGGCGGTCACCCACCAGTCGCCGTCGGTGAGCGTGACGGTGGCCCAGCCGAGCGGATCGGTGGTGTCGGCCACGGGGTTGGCGAAGATCCGATCGGCCAGCGACCGGGTGACCTTGCGATAGTCGCGGAAGACGCTGTCGTCCCAGGCGCTGACGACCTTCCGGTAGGCCGTGATCGAGGGGAACAGTTCGTTCCGGGCCCGGTCGAGCGCGGCGCGGGCCGCGAGGGCGCGGAGGCCCAGGTCGCTGGCCGTCTGCTGGAGGTTCCGAAGGACGGTGCTGGTGTCCCGGGCCGCCGGTTCGATGGTCGCCACGACGCTGTCCCGGTAGACCCGGGCCCGGGTCGCCGAGTCGGACACCAGCAGATAGGCGAGGAACGGCCCCCGGAACGCCCGGAACAGGCTGTCGAGTTCCCGTTGATGGGGGCGGGGCCCGGCGTTGGCCTCGAGGGAAGCCAGGACGCTGTCCCGGTCATAGGGCAGGAAACTGATGGTGAACCCGCTGAGCGGCGTTTCGACTCCCGCCAGGTCGGGGATGGTGACCCGGACGGTCACGGTGCG
Organism: Gemmatimonadota bacterium; assembly: GCA_016794825.1. GTDB lineage: Bacteria > Gemmatimonadota > Gemmatimonadetes > Gemmatimonadales > GWC2-71-9 > SHZU01. Next base: position 7,062 of record JAEUJH010000684.1, on the reverse strand, counting down.
GGGGCCGCACCCCACGAGGAGCAGCGTCGACCAGAGGAGGAGACGAATCACGCCGGAAAGCTAGCGGCCCGGGGTCCGGACGCGAAACGGGGAGCCCACCCTCGGCTCCCCGTGCGACGGTCGATCCGGGACGAGCCTCAGTCGGTGATGACGTCCGGAAGGAGGTACTTGAGCGGGTTGACCGGGCGGCCGCCGACATGCACCTCGTAATGGAGGTGCGGGGAGGTCGACAAGCCGGTGTTCCCGACCAGGGCGATCCGGTGTCCACGCTCGACCTTGGTGCCGACCGACACCAGCAGCTTGGAGGCGTGGGCAAACCTGGTGACGACCCCGTACCCGTGGTCGATGACCACCATGTTGCCGTAACCGGTTTCCCAGCCCGCGAAGGTGACCTTGCCCCGCGCCGGCGCCTCGATCGGGGTGCCGGCCGGCGCCGTGATGTCGACGCCCTCGTGGGGCCGCGCCTCGTGGAGGATCGGGTGGACCCGCATGGCCTGGAAGGCGCTGGTGAGCCAGCCCTGCGTCGGCATGATCGACGGCGTGGCGGCCAGGCGATCGGTGTGGGCCGAGAGACTGTCGGCGGCTTCCCGGAACGACCGGGTGAGCAGCGTGGCTCGGCGGATCAGCGCGTTCAGGTCGACCCGGACCTCGTTCGAGCGGCCGAGCAGGACGCTCGGCTGGTCGGCGGCCGGCAACTCCGGCCGAGGACCGCCGATGCCGGCGGCGTGCACTTCGGGCGAGATCGGTTCGAGATTGGCGAGGAGGCGGAGCTGGGAGTCGCGCTTTTCGAGCGACCGGACGGTGTCGGTGAGGGCGTCGAGGCGGCCCTGGATCAGCCCGAGTTCCTGAGCGAGCCGGGCGTTCTCCTCGGCCACCGCCTTGGCGCGGCTCATGTCGAGCGTCTTGGCGACGGTGCCATAGCCGAGGAGGAGCGCGACCATTGCCGCCGCGATCGCGAGGGTGCCGACGAGCTTCACCGCGGTGTGCGACACCTCGATGACGCGCGACGTGCTCGACCCCTGCGGCACGACGATGACGGTCCACCGGCTCTTCTTCATGGCCACCTAACGCACACCTAACGCCCCGAAGGGCGGAGGGGTACCGATCCGTTGTGATGGGCGCTTGAGCCCTGGAATCCCGGGTGACCCCGGGCGCCCCAAAACCTGACAGTGACGGGCGATGCTGCAAGCCCGTTCGCGACAATAATGCCCCCCGTTTCAGGGGCTGTCAAGCGTCGAGCTTCTCGACGCTAACTGATTGTTTGACAATGATTTGAAGCGGCCTTCAGGCGGGGTTCGGTTTCGGGAAAAGGATGGCCGGCCGGGTCACCTTAACCCCTTGGGCGGGAGGGGCTTGGAGCGTCGCGAACGCTGACTGATCGATTTCGCCCCCCTGGCCCAGGGCGGCCCAGATGGCCGCTCCCTTTTCCGGGAGGAACGGGGCGGCCAGGACCGCGACCCGGTACAGGGTCCGGAACAGGGCCGCGAGCACCTGGTCGAGGTCGCCGTCCCGGCCGGCCTTGGCCAGCGCCCACGGGGCCGACTGGCTGATGTAGAGGTCGGCCGCCGCCACCAGGGCCCAGGCGGCTTCGGCGCCCGCCTTGAGGTCGTACCGATCCATGGCCGCCAGATAGGCGGGGATCTGCCGGGCCACGGCCTCGTCGTCGAGCGACGTCGGCGCGCCCGCCGGGACGATCCCGCCGCGGTACTTCTCGATCATGGCGAGCGAGCGGGCGGTGAGGTTGCCCAGTCCATCGGCCAGGTCGGCGGTGTAGCGGGCGTCGAAGCGATCCCAGGTGAAATCCCCATCGCTCTCGAAGCCGACCTCCCGCATCAGGAAATAGCGGAGCGCGTCCGCGCCGTGGCGGTTGATGGCGTCGTCGAGGTTGACCGCGGTGCCGGCGGTCTTCGACATCTTGGCGCCGAGCCACTGGACGTAGCCGTGGGCCCAGACGGCCTTCGGCGGCGCGATCCCGGCCGACAGACACATGGCCGGCCAGAGCACGCAGTGGAACCGGGTAATGCCCTTGCCGATCACGTGGAGGTCCGCCGGCCAGAGGCGTTCGTACCCCGGCGCCGGAAATCCGGTGGCCGAGAGGTAGTTGATGACGGCGTCGAACCAGACGTAGATCGTGTGGCCCGGGCTGTCCGGGAACGGAATGCCCCACGGGAGACGCGAGCGGGAAATCGAGATGTCCTGGAGCCCGGCTTCGAGGAGCCGGAGGATCTCGTTCCGACGGATCTCGGGCTCGACGGCCAGTTCGCCGGAGGTGATGGCGGCGAGGATCCGGTCGCGGTAGCGCGACAGCCGGAAGAAGTGATTCCGTTCCTTGAGCCGGGCCAGGGTGAGGGTCGGATGCTCGGCGCAGCGGCCGTCGACGACCTGACTCTCGGTCTTGTATTCCTCGCACCCGGTGCAGTAGAGGCCTTCGTAGTCGGCCAGGTACACGTCGTCCGGGTTGTTCCGCTGGATCCGGTGGAGCAACTCGTGGACGGCGGTGGTGTGTCTCGGTTCGGTGGTCCGGATCCAGTCGTCGTGGCTGCAGTGGAGGCGGCTCCAGTAGTCGGCAAACCGGGCGGCCAGCTGCTCGACCCACGCGTCCGGGGTGATCCCGAGCTTGTCGGCGATCGGCATGACGCTCTGGGAGTTCTCGTCCATCCCCATCAGGAAATGGACGTCGTCCCCCCGGAGTCGGCGATATCGGGCGATCACGTCGGCGCCGATCTTCTCGAGCGCGTGGCCGAGATGCGGGTCGCCGTTGGAGTAGTCGATGGCGGTGGTGAGGAAGAACTTGGCCACGTCAGGCGTCCGAAGTCGGGGGAGAGTCGTTGCCGCGCGGGCCGGGACCCCGGCCGCGGCGGCGGCGCCGCCGCTTGGGGCGGCCGCCGCGGGACTCCTCGGTCGGGGGGCCACCGGCGGCGCTGGCGTCCGGCGTCGTCGGGTCGGCGGTGTCGCGCCGGTCGCCGCGGGGTTGGTCGGTGCCCTGTCGGTCGTCGCGGCGGTCGCCGCCGCGTTCGTCGCGCGGGCGGTCGGCGCGGGGTTGGTCGGGCCCGCGGTTGGGGCGGCGTTCGCCGCGGGGTTCGTCGGACCGGCGGTTCGCGCCGCGCTCGCCGCGGGGCTCGTCGGACCGGCGGTTCGCGCCGCGATCGTCGCGGGGCTCATCGGACCGGCGGTTCGCGCCGCGTTCGCCGCGGGGCTCGTCGGACCGGCGATTGGCGCCTCGATCACCGCGAGGCTCGTCGGGCCGCCGATTGGCGCCGCGGTCGCCGCGAGATTCCTCGGATCGGCGGTCGGCGCGGGGTTCGTCACGCCGGCGATCGCCGCCGCGTTCGTCGCGGCCGCGCTCGGCCGGCGGTCGATCGGACTCGGCCCGGTCCGACGTCGGCGCGGCCGACGCGGGGCTGGCGGAACGCGGGGGGCGGATCGGCCGGCCGGGCCGGGTGGCCGTGGCGTCGGGGCTGGTCGGCTCCGATGCGGTCACCTCCGGGGCCTGCGCCATCTCTTCTCGGAGATCGGCCAGGAGGACGATCCGGGGGCCGTCTTCGCCGCGGAGGAACACCCGCTCGCGGAAGATGTCGACCGCCACCACCTTCTCGGCCCCCTTGAGGGTTCGCACCAGCTTCCCTTCCTTGGGAAACCGCTTCCGGGCCGCGACGTAGAACTCGTGTTCGTACTTGAGGCAGCAGAGGAGGCGGCCGCACCCGCCCGAGATCTGGGCCGGGTTGAGCGACAGGTGCTGGTCCTTGGCCAGGGCCAGGCTGACCGGGTCGAGGGCGCGCAGCCAGGTCGAGCAGCAGTACTCCTTGCCACACCGCCCGACGCCGCCGAGACGCGCGGCTTCGTCGCGGACGCCGATCTGGCGGAGTTCGATCCGGGTCTTGAAGGCGGAGGCCAGGTCGCGGACCAGGTCGCGGAAGTCGACCCGCTTTTCGGCGGTGAAGTAAAACGTCAGCTTCTTCCGGTCCCACTGCCACTCGGCGTCCGACAGCTTCATGTCGAGTCCGTGGTGGCGGACCCGCTCGATCGCCTTGATGCGGGTGGGTTCTTCCGAGCGGCGGAGGTCGTTGGCGGCGCGGACGTCGTCCTGGGTGGCCACCCGGATCACCGGCCGGCTGGCGGCCGGGGTGTCGCCGCCGACGGCGCACCCGCTGCAGCCGGCGGCGCACTTCTTGGCGGCGGTTTCGCCCACGACACCGACGCGGCCGAAGTCGAGGCCGCGTTCGGCCTCGACGATGACGGGCTGGTGGAGGTAGAGCCGCTCGGCTTCCTCGGGCCAAAGGAAGTAGTCCTTCCGATTGCCCTTGAACCGTACTTCGACCGTGGTCGGCATCAGGCTTCGGCGAAGGCTCCCATCGCCGCGTACTTCTCGCCCCGGCGGCGGACGAGCTTTTCGGGCCTGACCTTGCGGAGCTCGGTGACGTGGCGGAGCAGGGCGGCGCGGAGGGCCTCGCCGGCGAGTTCCGGTTCCTGGTGGGCGCCGCCCAGCGGTTCCGGGATCAGTTCGTCGATGATCTTGAACCGGAGCAGGTCCGGGGCGGTGAGCTTGATGGCCTCGGCGGCGCGTTCCCGCTGGGTGGCGTCCTTCCAGAGGATGGCGGCGCACCCTTCGGGGGTGATGACCGAGTAGACCGAATTCTCGAACATGAGGACCCGGTCGGCGACGCCTAACGCGAGCGCCCCGCCGGACCCGCCCTCGCCGATGACGCAGGCGACGATCGGGGTGGGGAGAGCCGCCATCTCGATCAGGTTGGTGGCCACGGCCTCGGAGACGCCGCGCTCCTCGGCTCCGATGCCGGGGTAGGCGCCGGGGGTGTCGATCAGGGTGATCACCGGGGCGTGGAACCGGGCCGCCATCTTCATCAGCCGGAGCGCCTTGCGATACCCCTCGGGGTGCGCCATCCCGAAGTTGCGACGGATGTTTTCCCGGGTGTCGCCACCTCGCTGGTGACCGATCACCATGACCGAGATGCCGCCCAGGCGGGCCCAGCCCCCGACGATGGCCGGGTCGTCGCGGAAGTTGCGGTCGCCGTGGAGTTCGACGAAATCGGTGAAGATCGAGCCGAGGTAATCCGAGGTGGTGGGCCGACGGGCGTGCCGGGCCACCAAGACCCGCTGCATCGGGGTCAGGTGCCGGTAGATCTCCTCGCGGAGCGAATCGAGCTTGGTCTGGAGCATGGTGAGTTCCCGACCGACGTCGATTTCGCGCTCCTCGCCGACGCGCTTGAGTTCCTCGACCTGGCGTTCCAGCTCGAGGAGGGGTTTCTCGAATTCCAGGGTGTAGAGCGCCATGGGATCCTCTATCCGGCCTTGACGAGCCGCACCGCATCCGAGCCGAGGAGGGTCCGGAGCGCGTGGATCAGGTCTTCGTTAGGGCTCACTCGCAACGTCTTCGAGCGGAGCCGGGCCGACTCGCCATTGCCGTCGGACCACTCAATATAGACCGGCGCCGGGCCGGGGTGTTCGGCGCAGAGGCCGGCGATGGCTCGCATGTCGCCCGAGGGCGGGGGCTTCGGGGTGGCCCACCGGATCGCCAGCGCCACCGCCCCGGTCCGTCGGAACTCGGTCAGGGGCTTGGCCGATTCGACCACGAACGGGGCCCGATCCTCGCCCCGGTCGCGCTGGCTGTAGCCGCCCGTGAGCAGGAGACAGGCGTCCTCGACGATGGTCTGGTTGAGCTGGGCCCACGCTTCCGGGAACACGATCGCCTCGCCGGTTCCGTGAAAATCCTCCAGCACCAACCGGGCGTACTCCTTGCCCGTCTTCTTCGAGATCTGCCGCTTGATGGCGGTCACCACCGCGCCGATCGTGACCGGCTGCTCGCTCCAGGTGAACAGGGTGGCGGTGGTCCGGGTCCCGAACAGCTCGACCTCGCTCCGGAACGGCGCCAGCGGGTGCCCGGAGATGAAGAACCCGATGATCTCCTTTTCCTTGGCCAGCCGCTCCGCCTCGGGCCAGGGCGGTACCTCGGGCAGCCCGACCGCCCGGGGGCGGGACTCCGGGGCCTCGCCGAAGAGCGACCCCTGGCCCGCCTCCCGTTCCTGCTGGAGAAGTTGCGCCTCGCCGAGCGCGCTGTCGAGGGCCGCCATCAATTGGCTCCGGTGGCCCTCGAGGGAGTCGCACGCCCCGGCGGCGATCAGCGACTCGATGACCCGCTTGTTGACCAGGCGGAGGTCGACCCGATCGACCAGGTCGGCAAGGGTGGTGATCGGGCGTTCGGTGCGGGCGGCCACGATCGATTCGATGGCGCCCCGGCCGACGTTGCGGACCGCGCCCAGCCCGAATCGGATCCGGCGGTCGCCGACGACGGTGAACTTGAAGCCCGACTCGTTGACGTCGGGCGCGACCACCTCGAGGCCGAGTTCCCGGGCCTCGTTGATGTACTGGACCACCTTGTCGGTGTCGCCGATTTCCGACGACAGGAGCGCCGCCATGAACTCCGCCGGGTAATGGGCCTTGAGCCACGCGGTCTGGTACGACAGGACCGAGTAGGCGACGGAGTGCGACTTGTTGAAGCCGTAGCGGCCGAAGGTCTCGATCTGACCGGCCAGATCGTCCATCAGCTTCTTCGGGTGGCCGAGGGCGATGCCCTTTTCGACGAACTTGCCGAGTTCCTTCTTGATCAGCTCGGCGTCCTTCTTGCCCACCGCCTTCCGGAGGACGTCGGCTTCGGCCAGGGAAAAGCCGGCCAGGATGTTCGCGATCCGCATCACCTGTTCCTGATAGGTGATGACCCCGTAGGTCGGCTCGAGGACGTCCTTGAGCGACGGGTGGGGGTAGCTGACCGCTTCCTGGCCGAGTTTCCGCTTGATGAAGACGAGGTGCATGCCGGTGTCGAGCGGACCCGGCCGGAGGAGCGCGTTGGAGGCGACCAGGTCGTCGAACCGGTCGCACCGCATCTGCCGGAGGGTTTCGGTGGCCAGTGCCGACTCGAACTGGAACACGCCGGCGGTGCGCCCCTGCCGGAGGAGGGCGTACACCGCGGGGTCGTCGAACGAGAGCCCGCCGACGTCGACCGCGACGCCCCGGCGCTCCTGGATCATCTTCACCGCGTCGTGGATGACG
>JAEUJH010000198.1 GCA_016794825.1 Gemmatimonadota bacterium | reverse complement strand
GCTCGGAATCCGCCATTTCATGTCTACTGCAAGCCGCAAGATGTGTTCCCCAGCACGGGGGCCTGGCTATTTGAAGAACTTCGCGACACCCTCGAGCAGCTGGTCCGGCCCCGACCCCTGGAGGTTCGTCAGCACCGCGACGGTCAGCTTGCGCTGGACGTAGACGCTGAGTCCCGAGGCCGCTCCACCGGTCATGGTGGCGACCTTTCCGGCCGGATCGTCGTCGACCAGCCACCCCAGCCCCATCCCGGCGGTGCCGCCAAAGCGGAAGATCTTCCCGTCGGCGAGCGGGACCGACGTCCACATCGTGTCCCGAAGCGCGGGTTTGATCACTCGACCCGCCCGCACCGCGTCGCCGAAGCGGGCCAGATCGCCCGCGGTGGCGTTGAGGCCGGCGGCCATCTGCATCCACGGGTCGTACTGGTACATGCCGGTTGCCCGGACCGAATCCAGCATCCGGGGTGGGCCGTTGGCCGAGAGGTCCATGCGGGTGTATTGCGACGCTCGCCCGGGAATGACGGCGCGCTGGTCGCCGAAGATGGCGCTCTGGAGCCCGAGCGGCTTGGCGATCCGGTCGAGGATGAAGGTCATGAACGGCGTGCCGCTGGCCCGGTCGACGATCATCCCCAGCAGGGTGAAGTTGGTCTGGTTGTAGCGCCATTCCGCGCCGACCGGGAAGTCGAGCGGCTTGGCTCCGGCCAGCATGAGGGCCGAGTCGCGATCGTGCGAGATCATCTCGCCCGTGTTCGGACTCAGCATCACGTCCGGCAGGCCGGACGTGTGCGACATGAGCCGCCAGACCGGAACGCCCTGCCAGGAGGGAGCGAGCCCGGGCACCAGCTCACCCACGGGCTGGTTGAGGCGGACCTTCCCCTGCTCCACCAACTTCATGATCGCGGTCGCCGCCCAGGCCTTGGTGGTCGAGGCGATGATGAACCGGGTCGACGGCGTGGCCGCGACGTTGAACTCGACGTTCGCGAGGCCGTAGGCCCGCTCGAAGATCATCTTGCCGTCCTGGATGACGGCGACCGCCATGCCGGGGATCCGACGGGCGGCCATTTCCCTCCGGATCCAGGCATCGGCTTGCGTCGCGGGATCGGATGCCTGGAGCAGCAGTGCGAGAAGGAGCATTGGTCCGCCCGGTGCAGATTGGTGGAGCAGCAGGGTTGGGCTGGAGCCGCACCCGGTCGAAAAGCTTCACCAGCCCGACCCACTGGGTCAACCGGCGGTCGCTGTCTTCGCTTCTCCTGTCAGGGTCCGACTGGCCAGAAACGGATCTGGTCTGGAGTCGAGCGCTCCGATAACTGAGACTGATCGCAGCTGGACCCCTCGGCGACGTCTCGACGTGAAACCACGGCATCCAACCCACCGTATGCCAGCCGGGAGACGATCTCCCACCCGAGACCCAAACCGCCCGGTCGTTCATGTCGACACGGCATTCTCCCCGTGAGCAGCTGCGCCGGGGTGCTGGCCGCCTCAGTGCGATCCTGGTCGTCGGACTGTCGGTTGCGGGCTGCCACCCCGGCAATCAGGAGGCCCGGCAGCTTCGCGACGCCTGCGCCGCCGGCACCGAGGCCGCCTGCAACGATTTCGGCCAGCGGCTCCTGACCGGCCGCTACGTGCTGCGGGACGAGGCCGGCGCCGCCCG
>JAEUJH010000186.1 GCA_016794825.1 Gemmatimonadota bacterium | reverse complement strand
GGTGACGACGTTAGGCTCCCCGCAGGGCGAGCCCTGGGGCCCCGACCTGGTGGGGCTGTTCGTCGGCTCCGAGGGGATGTTCGGGATCGCGCTCGAGATCACCGTCCGCCTGGAACCGGTGCCGGCCGCGGTCCGGACCCTCCTCGCCGATTTCGGCTCGGTCCGGGCGGCCACCGAATCGGTCGGGGCGATCATCGCGGCCGGGATCGTGCCGGCGGCCCTCGAACTGCTCGACCAGGCCTGCGTCCGGGCGGTCGAGGCGTCGATCTACGCTGCCGGCTATCCCACCGACGCGGCGGCGGTCCTCCTGGTCGAACTCGACGGGAGTCGGGCCGCGGTCGACACCGAGGCCCGGATGGTGGAGAGCTTCCTGACCGCCGCGGGTGCCCGGACCATCCGGTCGGCCGAGACGCCCGAAGCGCGGGCCCGGCTGTGGCAGGGCCGGAAGAAGGCGTTCGGCGCGATGGGGCGGATCGCGCCGGATCTGGTGGTCCAGGACGCCGTCGTTCCCCGCTCGGCGCTGCCCGACGTGCTCGACACCATCACCGAGGTCGGCCGGCGGTATGAGCTCACCATCGCCAACGTCTTCCACGCCGGCGACGGGAACCTGCATCCCAACATCTGCTACGATCATCGCGACACGGCCCTGCGCGACCGGGTCCACCGGGCCAGCAAGGAAATCATGGAGGCGTGCGTGGCCGCCGGCGGCTCGATCACCGGCGAACACGGCGTCGGGGCCGACAAGATGGAGTACATGCCGTTGATCTTCGATCCCGCCAGTCTCGCCACGATGTGCGCGGTCCGCCGCGCCTTCGACCCGGCCGAGCGGGCCAACCCCCGCAAGGTCGTGCCCGCCCGTTACTGCCGCGAATGGCGGCCGGAGCCGGCCCGATGAGTCGCGCCATTCTCGATCTCCTCGGCGCCGAGTTCGGCGCCGCGGTCACCCGCGACCCCACCGGCCTCCCCCGGGTGGCGCCCCGGACGTCCGACGAAACCGCGGCGGCCCTGGGCCTGGCCCACCGGAACGGCTGGCGGGTCCGGGTCGAGGGCCGGGGCACCTGGATGCCGACCGACGCGCCGGCCGACCTCGTCGTCACCACCATCGCGCTCGACCGCCTCGGCGCCGTCACCCCCGCCGATCTGGTGGCGACCGTCCAGGCCGGAACGTCGTTCCGCACCCTGGCCGCCACCCTGGCCGGGCACCGGACCTGGCTCGCCCTCGATCCGCCGGGGTCGCCCGACCGGTCGTTAGGCTCGGTGCTGGCCACCGCCACCGCGGGGCCGGCCCGGCACCGGTTCGGCCCGGTCAAGGACCACGTCCTCGGCACCACCATCGCCACCGCCGACGGTCGGCTGGTGCGGGCCGGCGGCACGGTCGTCAAGAACGTCGCCGGGTTCGATCTGACCAAGCTGCAGGTCGGCGGCTTCGGCGGCTTCGGCATCATCACCGAAGCCAATCTCCGCCTCCGCGCCCTGCCCCCGGTCCGCCGGGCCGCGGTGGCCGCGGGCGCGCTCGATCCGCTGTTCCACGCGGCCCGGGCCATCGTCGACGCCGAAGTCGACGCGATCGTGGTCGAGCTGCTGTCGCCCATGGTGACTGGCGCGCCGGAGTGGCGGCTCCTGGTCGAGATCGCCGGCACCGAGGACGGAGCCGCCACCGAAATGGAACGGGCCCGCGCCGCCGCGGGCGAGATCGCGTTGACGGCGGCCACCGGCGGCGCCCTCGGCGCGGCCGCCGGCCAGTCGTTCCTCGAGGGACCGATCTCGATCCGGGCCGGCGTCCTGCCGGCCTCGCTGCCCGAGGTGGCGGATCTGATCGTGGAGGAACTCGGCCCCGGCCGGATGTCGCTCGGCGCGGGTCGCGGCGGACTCCGATGGAGCGGGGCCACGTCGGTGGACCGGATCCGCCGGCTCCGGACGATCCTGGCCCACCGCGAGATCCCGGTCACCCTGGAGCGGGCGCCCTGGCCGATCCGCGAGGCCGCCGGTCATTTCGGCGAACTCCGCGAAGGCGTGGCCCCGCTCACCGCCCGGGTCCGCGCCGTGTTCGACCCGACCGGCGTGCTGGTGGCCCCGCTCGAAGGCACCCGTGGCTGAGCCGGATCGCGGCGGATTCGCCGCGCTCGATCCCTGCGTCCACTGCGGGTTCTGCCTCCCCGCCTGTCCGACCTACCTCGCCACCGGCGACGAAGCGGACAGCCCGCGCGGCCGGATCCTCCTGATGCGGGCCCTCGAGCGGGGCGAGCTGCCGGCCGACGATCCCGGCGTCGAGCAGCACCTCGATGCCTGTCTCGGGTGTCGGGGCTGCGAGGGAGCCTGTCCCTCCGGCGTGGGCTACGGCCGCGGCCTCGAGGCGGCCCGGGAACGGATCGCCACGGCGGTGGGACTCCCGGCCGCGGCGCGAGTCACCCTCGGCATCTTTGCCCGCCGCCGCTGGTGGCGGCCGGCCGTGACCGCGGCCCGCTGGTTCCGGGAAACGGGCCTGGCGCGGCGGTTCCGGGGTTCGAGCCGAACCGGATTCCTGTTCGGAATGCTGGACGCGACGGCGCCGATGAGCGCCGAAGCGCCATCGCGGACGCCGCGACCGCGAACCGCTCCGCGCGGCACGGTGGCGCTGTTTCGCGGCTGCGTCATGGACGGCCTGTTCGGCCACGTCCACGAGGCAACCCGCCGGACCCTGGCCATCAACGGCTACACGGTGATCGAGGTGCCCGGCCAGGTCTGCTGCGGCGCGCTCCACGATCACGCCGGCGATCGGGCCACCGCGCGAGAGCTGGCGCGCAGGAACGTGACCGCCTTCCTGGGGCAGGCCGATTTCATCGGGGTCGACAGCGCGGGGTGCGGCGCCCTGCTCAAGGACCTCGATCACCTGCTTGGTTCGGCCGAGGCCGCCGCGGTGGCCCGCTCGGTCCGCGACGTCACCGAACTCCTGGCGGCCGCCGGACCGGTGGTCGGAGGGCCGGTATCGGTCGACGCCTGCTACGACGCCCCGTGCCACCTTCAGCATGCCCAGCGGGTCCAGCGCGAGCCGCTGGCGGTCCTCGCCGCGATTCCGGGTCTCCGCGTCCGCCAGCTCCCCGGAGCGGACCGTTGCTGCGGGAGCGCCGGGATCTACGGCGCGCTCCACCCCGAGATGTCGCGGGCCGTGCTCGACGACAAGATCGCGGCCGTGGCCGCCGCGGTGCCGCGGCCCGACGTCGTCCTGACCGGCAACCCCGGCTGCCTGATGCAGATCGGCGCCGGCCTCGCGGCCGCCAACCTCCCCGTGACCGTCGCGCATCCGGTCGAACTGCTCGACCGATCGTACCGCGCCGCCGGCTGGTACGAACCCACCCCGCCGTCCTGAACCG
>JAEUJH010000122.1 GCA_016794825.1 Gemmatimonadota bacterium | reverse complement strand
CGACACCGCGTTGGCAACCGCCGGAGCGACCGGCGGAGTCCCGGGCTCACCCACGCCACCCGGCTCGAAGGGACTGGCCACGAGGTGGACCTCGACGACCGGCATCTCGCGCATCCTCAACACCGGGTAGTCGTGGAAGTTGCTTTCCTTGACCCGGCCGCGGTCGATCGTCACCCGCCCCATCAGCGCCGCCGTCAACCCGTAAACCACCGCGCCTTCGATCTGCGCCACGACCGTATCGGGATTGACGACCTGCCCGCAATCCACCGCGCAGACGATCCGATGGACCCTGACCTTGCCGTCCACGAGCCCAACCTCGGCGACCTCGGCGACATAGCTGCCGAATGACTCGTGCACCGCGACGCCACGAGCGCGCCCCTCCGGAACCGGACCGCCCCACCCCGCCCGCTCGGCGGCCAGGTCGAGAACCGCCCGATGCCGGGGTCGCTCAGCCAGTAGTTCGCGCCGATACTCGACCGGGTCCCGACCGGCCGCTTCCGCCAGTTCGTCGATGAAGCACTCCACCGCGAAAGCGGTGTGGGTATGCCCCACCGACCGCCAGTACCCGACCGGCACCGGGAACTTGGCCTCGTGGTATCGGACCTCGAGATTCGGGACCGGATAGGCCAGATCGGCCACCCCCTCGACGGCACTCGGGTCGATACCGCCCTTGAGCGGGCCGGCCAGATGCGCCATCCAGTCGGGGACGAACCCCGGGATGAACTTGGCCATGATGGACGGAGCGGCCACGTGGTGACGCCAGACCACCGGTCGGCCGGCCTGATCGATGCCGGCGGCAATCCGGTGACGGGCCGCCGGTCGGTAGTGGTCGTGGCGGATGTCGTCCTCGCGGGTCCAGACCAGCCGGACCGGCCGCTTGACCGCCTTCGAGACCTCGACCGCCTCCCGAACGAAGTCCAACTCCGACCGACGACCGAATCCGCCACCCAGGTGGGTGGTGTGGATGTCGACCCGGTCGACCCCGACCCCCGCCACGCTTGCCGCCACGCCCCGAGAGCCGCCGCCGGCCAGATAGCGGGGCGCCGCCTGGAACTGGGTGGGCGCCCAGACGGTGACCCCGTCATCGCGCACGTCGGCCGTGCAGTTCATCGGCTCCATCGTCGCGTGCGCCAGGTACGGAACGTCGTAGGTTGCCTCCACCAGGCGCGCTGGCGCGACGGACGCGGGATCGCCGACCCGCTTGGCCTGCCGGCCATCCTCGCGGAGCAGCGCGTCGAAGGCGGCGGAAATCCCCGCGTCGTCGAGCGCTGCTCCCGGGCCGTCGTTCCAGGTCACCTTCAGCGCTTCGCGGCCCGCCCGGGCGGCCCAGAACGTCTCGCCCACGACGGCCACGCCGGATTCGATCACCACGACCTGCCGAACGCCCGGCACCGCCAAGGCGCTCGCCGGGTCGTGGCCGGCCACCGTGCCGCCGAACACCGGGGACCGGGCCACCACCGCCACCCAGGCGTCCCGCGGCCCCGCGTCGAGGCCGAACTCGGCGCGGCCCGTCACCTTGTCGAGCAGATCGAGCCGCGCGATCGGCTTCCCGATCAAGCGGAACGCGTCCGGCTTCTTCACGGCCACCGACTCGGGCACCGCCTCCCGGCCCGCGGCGTCGGCAAGATCGCCGAACCCGATCGAACGCCCGGAGCCGGCGTGCATCACCCGCCCGGACTCGGTCGTGCACTCTCCCGGCGACACGTTCCAGCCTCGGGCCGCCGCCGCCACGAGCATCGCCCGCGCCGCGGCACTCGCTTCGCGCAGCGGCCCCCAGGCGGCTCGGACCCCGGTGCTGCCACCGGTGGCCTGGACCTTCATGGCGGGATTGAAGTACGCCTCGTTGGCCGGGGCGAACTGGTACCGGACCTGACTCCAGTCGGCGTCGAGTTCTTCGGCCACCAGCATGGCGAGCGCCGTGCTGATGCCCTGCCCCATCTCGGACCGATCGACCATGACGGTCACCGACCCGTCCGGGGCGATCCGGAGCCAGGCGTTAGGCGCGAAGGCGCCGGAGGGCGCTTCCGGGGCGGCTTCCGGACGGCACCCGTCGAGCATGACCGCCAGCGTCAGACCGGCGCCCGCCCCGGCGGCTACCCGGATGAAGTCACGTCGCTGCATGGTCGTCGCCCGAAGCGATCGAGGGGAGGAACTACCGGCGAACCGTGGCCGAGTAGGCGCCGGGGTTGCCGAGCGCGAAGGTGTTCCGATCGGCGGCGGCCTCGACCTGGACCGAGTAGCTGGAAACCCGACCGACGTCGGCCACCGACACCTTGAAGAGATCGCCGACGGCAAGGTCGCCCGTGACCACCACCCGAGTCGAGGTCGGTCCGAGCGACGCCGACGCCACCGTATACCCATTGGCGGGTTTGACCGCGGTGATGGCGCCGGTGACGATGACCAGCATGGCGCCGTCGGTCTGGCTCGGGCCCGTATAGGCAACGGTCAGGTCACCGGCCACCGGCTCGACCGGTCCCGGCTTCTTTTCCCCGCCGCACCCAACGGCGGTGGCGAGCAGGCCCGCCAACACCAATCGTCTCATCGAGTCCTCCCGGCCAGGCGCCCCGAGGCGATGGCCTGCAGCACGGCGGGCGGCACGGCCTGTCCGCTTCGCTTGAGCAGCGCCAGGTAGTCGCCAAGGTCGTAGAGCCCGTTGCGGTTGCCGAGTTGGTCGAGATAGACCTTTTGCTCGTCCGTCAGCTTCGGGGTGCCGAGCACTTCGGTCGTGGCGTCGGCCGAGGAGATCACCAGGGGCGCCAGGAACGACGCCTCGAGATCGTACGGACGACCCATCGGCAGCGTCACGGAGGCGGCGGTCGTCGTGGTGTCGCCCCGCCATCCCACAAAGATCGAACCCGCCTGGGGCGTTGCCGTGACCGTCACCGGGGTGCCCTCGGGCACGAACGGATTGACCGGGACGCCGGTTACCGCGCCGACGCCAGTGCCGGAGATGGTGACCGCCACCCGATGTTCGGCCGCGAACGTCGCCGCGATGGTATCCGGCTTCACGCCGCTGGTCACGGTCTGGTTCCGGGGCCCCCCGATGCTCCACGCCAGCCAACGAGCCCGGGTCCGAGTCTGCACCAGCTGCACGCTGTCGACTTCGAGCGCGATCGGATCTCCAGCGGGTATGACGTCCTCGAACTTCCCGACGAATTCGCCGTTCACGCGAATCGCGGCGCCAGGCAGGGTCGACCGAACCACGGAGGGATTCCGTTTGAGGAAGCGGAACCGCATCGCGAGGTTCGGCAACTGGGCCACCTGATCGATGATGAACCCCGCGTACTCACCGTAGTTCGACCGGGCGCTCGGCGTCGAACCGAGGCTCCATCGGGTGTTGGCCGCGGTGCCGGGGTATGGGTCGCCCGCGTCACCCCGGTTCCGGGCCGAGCCGGTGGAACGGAGGTTGTTGAGGCCGTCCGCCTGTTCGACCGCCACGCCCTGCACCGGTCCGGTGTTGATCCGG
>JAEUJH010000084.1 GCA_016794825.1 Gemmatimonadota bacterium | reverse complement strand
GGAGCCGCCGGGAACGGGCCGTCGGAGCCGCGAGCTGACGGTCGCCGGCGGGGTCCGACCCGGCGGATTGAACGACTTCCGGTTTCGGGATATCTTCAGGGGCTATGGCCCAGGAATATCTCCGCGTTCGCGGCGCCCGAGAGCACAACCTCAAGAACATCTCGGTCACCATTCCCCGCAATCAGCTCACGGTCATCACCGGGCTGTCGGGGTCGGGCAAGTCGTCTCTCGCGTTCGACACCATCTACGCCGAGGGGCAGCGCCGGTACGTGGAGTCGCTGTCGGCGTATGCCCGGCAGTTCCTCGGGCTCATGGAAAAGCCCGACGTCGACGCCATCGAGGGGCTCTCGCCCGCCATCTCGATCGAGCAGAAATCCACCGGCAACAACCCCCGGTCGACGGTCGGCACCGTCACCGAGATCTACGACTACATGCGGCTCCTCTGGGCTCGAGCCGGCATTCCGCACTGCCCGAACGACGGCTCGCCGGTCACCCGGTCGAGCGCCAGCCAGATCACCGACCAGGTCCAGGCGTGGCCCGAGGGGACCCGGATCGAGGTGCTCGGCCCCGTGGTCCGCGGTCGAAAGGGCGAGTTCCGCGAACTCTTCGACGACCTCGCCAAGCGCGGCTTCGTCCGGGTCCGCGTCGATGGCGAGACCTTCGATCTCAACGCCGTCCCGAAGCTCAACCGCCGTCAGAACCACGACGTGGCGGTCGTCGTCGATCGGCTCGTCGTGCGTCCGGCCGATCGGACCCGCCTGGCCGACTCGATCGAAACGGCCCTCAAGGTGGCCGACGGCACGGTCGAGGTCATTCGTCACGATGGCGGCGGGGCCGGTCGGTCCGTGCTGTTCTCCGAACGGTTCGCGTGCCCGAAGTGCGGTCTGTCGCTGCCCGAACTCGAGCCCCGCCAGTTCTCGTTCAACTCGCCCTTCGGCGTCTGCCCGGACTGTCACGGCCTCGGCACCCGTCGCGAAGCCGTCCCGGAACTCGTCCTCGGCGATCCGAGCATCTCGATCCTCGAAGGCGTCGTCCTTCCCTGGGGCGAACCCAGCGGGTACCTCCGCAAGGTGGTCCTCCCGACCCTCGCCAAGACCTACAAGTTCGACCTCAACGCGCCGTGGAAGTCGCTCGCCGCGGGCGTCAAGGAAATGCTGCTCCGGGGCGCCACTGGCAAGACGTTCAAGTTCCAGCTCGACGGTCCCAAGTTCAAAGGCGAATACGAATCCCAGTGGGAGGGGATCCTCAAGAACGTCGAGCGCCGCTTCTACGAAACCCAGAGCGACACCATCCGGACCCAGCTCGGCGAGTTCATGGTCGAGATGCCCTGCCGGACCTGCGGGGGCCGTCGGCTCAAGGCGGAAAGCCTCTCGGTCCTGGTCAACGGCCAGAGCATCGGCTCGGTCGTCGACCTGTCGGTCGACGACGCGCTCGCCTTCTTCGACGGGATCCCGGTGGTGCGTGGCAAGGCGGGCGCCGTCGATCCCGAGGTCGGCGGTCCGATCCTCAAGGAAATCCACGACCGACTCTCCTTCCTGAGGGACGTCGGCCTCGAGTACCTGACCCTCGGGCGGGCGGCCGGGTCGCTCTCCGGCGGCGAGTCGCAGCGGATCCGCCTCGCCACCCAGATCGGTTCCCGGCTGGTCGGCGTCCTCTACATTCTCGACGAGCCGAGCATCGGGCTCCACCAGCGCGACAACGAGCGCCTGCTCCGCACCCTGAAGGAACTGCGCGACCTCGGCAACACGGTCCTCGTGGTCGAACACGACGAGGACACCATCCGTGCCGCCGACTACCTCATCGACCTCGGCCCGAGGGCCGGCCGGTTCGGCGGCGAAGTCGTGGCCCAGGGTCCGGTCGCCGATGTCCTCAGCCATCCCGACTCTCTGACCGGCCGTTACCTCCGCGGCGAACTCCGGATTCCGGTGCCGGCCCTCCGCCGTCCGGTCGACCGGAAGCGGTCCCTGACCGTGGTGGGTGCCAAGGCCAACAACCTCCGCAATCTCACCGTCGAGTTTCCGCTCGGCGTGTTCGTGGCGGTCACCGGCGTGTCGGGATCGGGCAAGTCGACCCTCATCACCGACATCCTCTACCACTCCCTGGCGCGCCATTTCTACCGGGCCAAGGTGGTGCCGGGGGCCCATCGCGCCATCGAAGGTCTCGGTCATCTCGACAAGGTCATCGACATCGACCAGAGCCCGATCGGGCGGACGCCGCGGTCCAACCCGGCCACCTACACCGGTCTCTTTACCCCGATCCGGGAACTGTTCGCGCAGCTGCCCGAGGCCAAGATGCGGGGGTACGGTCCCGGCCGGTTCTCCTTCAACGTGAAGGGGGGCCGCTGTGAGTCGTGCGAGGGCGATGGCCTGGTCAAGATCGAAATGCACTTCCTGCCGGACGTGTACGTCCCGTGCGAGGTCTGCAAGGGCAAGCGCTACAACCGCGAAACTCTCGAGGTCCGCTACAAGGGGCGGAGCATTGCCGAGGTCCTCGAACTGACCGTGTCGGACGGCCTCGAGTTCTTTTCCGCCCAGGGGCGGATCAAGGAAAAGCTCGAACTCCTCAACGACGTCGGGCTCGGCTACCTCCACCTCGGCCAGTCGGCCACCACCCTGTCGGGCGGCGAGGCGCAGCGGGTCAAATTGGCCACCGAGCTGTCCAAGCGCGACACCGGCCGGACCCTCTACATCCTCGACGAGCCGACCACGGGTCTCCATTTCGAGGACGTCCGCCTTCTGCTCGACGTGCTCCATCGGCTGGTGGAAAAGGGCAACAGCGTGCTGGTCATCGAGCACAACCTCGACGTCATCAAGACGGCCGACTGGATCATCGATCTCGGTCCGGAAGGCGGGGCCAAGGGCGGCACGGTGGTGGCCGCCGGAACCCCCGAGGCCGTGGCGGCGGTTCCGGGCAGCCACACCGGCGCGTTCCTCCGTCGGGTACTCGGGTAGCCAGGGGCCCTTCGGACGTTACTGAAATGTTGCCGAGCCCAGGTTATCGTCCGGCATGAGCGATTTCGCCACGGTGGTTGCCGCTGACTACGAGCTGATTCGGGAACTGGGGCGGGGTGGCATGGGCATCGTGCACCTGGCTCGAGACCTCAAGCTCGACCGGCTGGTGGCCCTCAAGGTCCTGCCGCCCGCCGGGGCCGCCAACGATGGCCTCCGCGATCGCTTCCTCCGCGAGGCCCGGACCGCGGCGCAACTCTCCCATCCCAACATCGTGCCGGTCTATCGCGCCGATCAGACCGGCGGATTCGCCTTCTTCGCGATGGGGTTCGTCGACGGCGAATCGCTGGCCGAGCGGCTGGCCCGGTTGGGCAGCATTGCTCCCGCCGAGGCGGTTCGGCTGCTTCGGGAAGCGGCCTGGGCCCTGGCGTACGCGCATGCCCGCGGCGTCATCCATCGCGACGTCAAGCCGGAAAACCTGATGCTCGAAAAGGGGACCGGCCGGGTCGTGGTGACGGACTTCGGGATTGCCCGCGACCTCCGAGCCACCCGGCTGACCGAGGATGGCCAGGTACTCGGCTCGGTGCACTACATGAGTCCGGAGCAGATCGCCGGGGCCTCGCTCGATGGCCGGAGCGACCTGTACTCGCTCGGCGTGGTCGGGTTCCAGTGTCTGTCGGGTCGGTTGCCGTTCGACGCGGCCCAGGCGTCCGCCGTGCTGGTCCAGCACGCCGTCAGCCCGCCCACGCCGCTTCGAGCCGTGGCCCCCGACGTTCCGGCTTCACTGGCGGCCGTCATCGACCGTTGCCTGGCCAAGGACCCCGCCGAGCGGTTTCCCAACTGCGAAGCGCTGGCAGCCGCGCTCACGGCCGCGCTCGAGGACCATCAGCCCGCCACCGATGGCTCGACCGCCCTTACCGAGGCCGACGCGCGGGCCATCTGGCGCCGGGCCGCCGAACTCCAGATCGACGCCGCCACCCGGATTCGGCGCCGCACCGACACCGCCAGCCTTCCCGTCGAGGCCGACCACGCGAGCGGAGGCTTCCGGATTGCCGAAATCCGCTCCGCCGCCGAGGAAGCCGGAATCGGGCCCGAGTTCGTCTCGTTGGCGCTGGCCGAACGGGCTCCGGGTGGTTCGGTGCCGGACCGACCCAGCGTCGAGGGCGAGGAACGCGCCTGGACCACGATGCTTGGCACCTCGGCCCGCAGCATTACCGCCCAGCGGACGTTTCGAGCGCCGCCGCGCCGGGTCCTCGATGCGATCGGGAAGGTGTTTCCGGTTTTCCCCTACACCCTCCAGCTCCAGGACACGGTGGGCGGGCATCCACTCGACGGCGGCGTCATGGTCTTCGCGGTGCCCATGATGAGAGCGGGCACGGTCGTTGGCGGTCAGGGCCTATCGATGTTCTCGTATCGGCTGACCCAGATCGAAGTCGAGCGGTTGACGGTCCGGATCCGGGCCGTCGACGGCTCCCGCTCCTCGACCGAGGTCGCCATTCAGGGCGATCTGCGCTCGGGGCTTCGCAAGAACTGGAAGGTCGACCGCGGGATCGCGGCCGTGATGGGCATGGTCGGCGGCGGCTTGGCGGCAGCGATTGGCCTCGGTCCCCTTGGCTGGGGACTCGCCGTCGCGGCGGCGCCCGCGGCGGCGGGCGCCGCGCTGCTGGGTGCCGGGTCCCTGGGCTGGTATCGGTGGCTCTATCGGTCGGCTCTGAAGCACAGCCAGGCCGAGTTGGACCGCCTTCTCGCGGCGGTCGATGGGGAAATCCGGTCCGAGGCCGTCTTCGGCGAGGCTCGCGCTCAGGCGCTTCCGCCGGGGCCGCCCCCCGGCTCGAGGTGGCCAGCGGACTGAACTGCTCGCGTCACCCGCCGGTCAGACGCTATTCTCTCCGGTCCCCCGTCGCGGACCGCTCTCTTGGACTATCAAGCCATCATCGAAACGCTCGGATTCGCGGCAGGCAACGAGCGACTGGTCCGGATCACCACATTGGATGGCCAGGTCCTGATCGGCCTTCCGACCAGTCTCGACGCCGGGCGGGGGGCCAGCGAAGTTTTCCTGCGGCCGGCGGACGATCCGGACACGGAAGTTGCCCTGGCCCTGGGCCAGATCCAGGACGTTTCGCTGGTGTGACGTTGCAACGGATGAAACATTCTGCAACATTGAAACGTAGGCGAACACTGTTGGGATCAGACCT
>JAEUJH010000062.1 GCA_016794825.1 Gemmatimonadota bacterium | reverse complement strand
GACACCGGGATCTGGGGCGCCAACATGCTGGCGCTGGCGCCCTCGGCCAAGGAAGGGATCAAGGAGATCGGGACCGTCCCCCAGCACCGCCGATTGCTGCAGGTCGGCGTGGCGCGGTCGGCCCGGCCTTTCAAGCTCGCCGAACGGATCCTGTTCCGATTGTTGTCGCGCGATGAAGACCCGGCGCTCCAGTTCGAGTACGCTAAGCTGGCCAAGGAGGGTGGGCCGGCCATCGAGTGGGGTCGGGAGCAGTTCCGGGAGGCGGCCACGGCGGCGCTGGCCGAGGCGGGGTATCAGGAAGATCCCCGAATCCGCGGCGCGGCTCACAAGGTCGCTTCCAACGTGTCGCAGTTCCTCCGGAGTCCGCTGGCCGAGAAGCCCTTCGTCCGGGTGGCGGGCAAGACGGTCCTCGACCCGGAAGCCCATCCGCCGACGTGGTATTCCGTGGCGATGATCGCGGCGCTCCCCAATCTCCAGCGGGAGCGGGCCGGATTCACCGAGCGGCTCGGCCAGTACCTGTCGCTCCCGGCGCCGAAGAAGGAATACGCGGTGATGGTCGGCAAGAAGGCCATGAAGCCGGACCACTTCCTCCTCGGCGATCCGATCGAGGCGGATTCGAAGGGCAACGCGAAGGACATCCCGCTCGCCCTCTACACCATCGAACTGCTGGCGCGGCTCGGCGCGCTCCACACGGCGCCGGTGGCGACCAAGGTGCTGGCGCGGCTGCTGTCGGAGTGCGACGAAAACGGGATCTGGCAGCCGAAGGGGCTCAAGGCGCAGCCGAAGGCCACCAACCTGATCACCTACCACTGGTATCCGCTCCAGCCGGAGACCAAGGCCCCGGAGTCGCGCGTCATCGACGTGACCTTCCGGCTGGCGGTGATCTCCAAGCTCCTTGGCCGCGCCATCGAGTATCGCTGAGCGATGGCGGCGTCCCTCGACCTGACCGGGTTCGGGTTCACCCCCACCGAGAGCCTCGTCTACGAGGTTCTGGTGCGGGGCGGGCCGGGAACCGGGTACGCCATTGCCCGCGCCGCCGGGCTGGCTCGCGCCAACGCGTACAGCGCGCTCGAGGGACTGGTCCAGAAGGGTGGCGCCCGGGTCGAGGAAGGCCGGCCCAAGCGGTACCGGCCCGAGCCCCCGGCCACGCTGATCGCCAGGATCATCGATGCCCAGGCGGTGGCGCTCGACACGCTCTCCTCGGTGCTCGATCAGATCTCGGTGCCGACCAGCCCGACCCTGGTCGAACTGGACTCGACCCGCGGCGCCTTGCAGGTCCTGTCGCATGAGATTGCCCGGGCCCGCGGCACCGTGGTGCTGTTGGCGCCGGCCGATGCCTACCCCACGTTGATCCCCGCGCTTCGCAAGGCCTCGGCCGGCGGCGTGGCGCTGGAACTCGGCGCCTCGCGGCCGGTCGAGTTGCCGTTTGCCACCGTCGGGGAGTTCGGCGCGCCAACCGGATGGCCGGGCGAGCCCATCGTTGCCGTCATCGACGACCGCGGCGCGATGATCCTGGGCCGAACCGGCGACACCGTGGCGGGTCACTGGGGCACCGACCCCGTGTTCGTCGCCTCGGCCCGAACGGTGGCCACCGCCCTCCGGAGTCCGCGATGACCGGTGCCGCCGAGTTCTTCGAGGAGTTGCGCCGGGAGTACCTGACCGAAGCGCCGGCCCGCCTGGGCGAACTGCGGAAGGACCTGGCCGCCCTCACCGCCGGCGAGGCGGACGCGGCGGGTTCGCTCAAAGGCCGCTTTCACCGCCTGGCCGGATCGGGCGGAAGCTACGGCTTCCCGGACATCAGCTCGGCGGCCCGCGCGGCCGAACAGTGGCTGGTGGCCAACCCTCGCCCCGATCAGGCGGGACTCCGGCACCTCGAGGCCGCCATTGCCGGCCTGGCCGCGATCTTCGATGGAGCGGCCCGAGCCGTCGGATTGCCCGCCACGACGCCCCCCGGACCGGCCGCCTTCGGGTGGCGGGCCCTGGTGGTCGGATCCGCGGGCGGCCTGATCGACGCGGCCGACCAGGCGCTCCAGGACGCCCGATACACCGTCGACCGGAAACCGTTAGGCTTCGATCCCGCCGACGTGCCGGTGTCGCAGCGTCACGACCTGGTGGTGATCGCCGGCGAAAGCGGCTCCGACCTCGAGGCGGTGGTGGCATCCTGGGGGTTCCCCGGCCCGGTCCGCCCCGGCGCGGTGGTGCTGATCGCGCCTCCCGAGGGCGTCGACCCGTTGGCCCAGCCCTACGCCAGTCTCGATCTGGTCGTCGAACCGGACGACGTCGACCGCGCCCTGCTCGGCTTTGCCCGGGAGTTGGGACGGGCCGCCACGGCCCCGCGCTCGGTCCTCCTGATCGACCCCGATGCCGGCGCCGCGGCGGCGGTGGCGAGTTCGCTCGAAGGGACCCAGGTCCGGACGGTGGTGGTGCCGGACGCCAAGGGGGTCCGGGCGGCGCTGACCCAGGAGAACTGGGACGCCGTCATTTCCGAGTGGCGCCTCCCGGATACGACCGCCCCGGCGCTGATCCGGTGGATCCGTCATCACCCTCATCACCGCCTGACGCCGATTCTGGTGGTGGCCAAGACCCTGTCCGACGACGACCGCCTGGCCGCGATCCGGGCCGGCGCCGACGATGCCCTGCCCAAGTCCGGGCCGGCCGCGTTCCTGATCCAGACGGTGCAGGCCCGCATCGATCGAAGCCGGACGATTCGGGCCGCGGCGCATCGCGACGACCTGACGGGTCTGCTGAACCACGAGGCGCTGGTCGAGGAACTGGATCGGGCGGTGAGCCTGGCCCGGCGGGCCGGCGAGACGGTGGCGCTGCTGACCTTCGACATCGATCATCTCCGTCGAATCAACGAGCAGCACGGCCAGTCGGCCGGCGACGCGGTGCTGGTCCACGTGGCGCGCAAGCTGGCCGCCACGGTCCGCTCGAGCGATCTGGTGGCGCGGATGGGCGGCGAGGAGTTTGCGGCCCTGATCCGCCGATGCCGGTTGGAGGACGCGGTCCGCCTGGCGAACAAGATCCGCACGGCGGTGGCCGAGGCGCCGGTGTCGGTCGGCACCGGTGAGGTGGTGGTCCGGATCAGCGGCGGGGTGGCGTGCTACCCGGACCACGGCGCCAGCGGTGTCGACGTTCTTCGAGCCGCGGACCGTGCCCTGACGGCCGGCAAAGGCGCGGGTCGGGATCGGGTGGCGGCGGCGGGCTGACCGACCGGCCGCGCTCGGGCCCGCCGGGCCGAGTCGATCCGCCCGAGGTGGCAACGAAACGGGGGCCGGCGATGATCGCCGGCCCCCGGATTCGTTCCCGGCGTTGCCTCAGTGCGGATAGCTGATCGACAGGGGCGCCACGTCGCGCGGATTGTCGTCGCCGAACAGGAGGCGACCCTCCTTGAACGACGCGCCTCGCAACGTCAGGGCCAGCACCTCGCCCAACTCGCTCACCGGGTGAATGGCCACCCGCTGGCGAACCTCCTTGGGCAGATCGACCAGGTCGGCCTCGTTGTCCTTCGGGATGATGAAGGTGGTGATGCCGGCCCGGACACCGCCCAGGATCTTCTCCTTGAGGCCGCCGATCGGGAGCACCCGACCGCGGAGCGTGATTTCACCCGTCATCGCGATGTCGTGGCGGGCCGGGCGGCCGGACAGCGCCGAGACGAGCGCCGTGGCCATCGTGATGCCCGCCGAGGGGCCGTCCTTCGGGATGGCGCCGGCCGGCACGTGGATGTGAACGTCGCGGTCGAACATCTCGTCGGCGATCCGGAGTCCGGCGGCGTGCGACCGGGCATAGGTCCAGGCGGCCCGGGCCGACTCCTTCATGACGTCACCCAACTGACCGGTCAGGACCAGCTCGCCCTTGCCGCGCATGGTGGACGCCTCGACGAACATGATGTCGCCGCCGGTGGGCGAGTAGTACATCCCGGTGGCGATGCCGACCTGATCTTCCCGGGCCGCCTTTTCGGGGTGCACCTTGGCCCGGCCGAGCATCTCGTCGACCGATTCCTTGGTGACGGTGACGGGGCCGCTCACCTCGCCCGCGGCGATCTTGCGGGCCACCTTCCGCGCCAGCTTCCCGATTTCCCGCTCGAGTTGCCGGACCCCCGACTCCCGGGTGTACTCGCTGATGACGTCGCTCAGCGCGTCGTCCGTGAGCGTCACCTGCCGATCGCGAAGTCCGTTCTCCTCGAGCTGCCGGGGGATCAGGTACTTCTGGGCAATGATCCGCTTTTCGCCCTCGGTGTAGCCGGAGAACTCGACGCTTTCCATCCGGTCGAGCAGCGGACCGGGGATGTTCTGGACGAAGTTGGCGGTGCAGATGAAGAGCACCTCCGACAGGTCGAACGGCACGCCGAGGTAGTGATCGACGAAGGTGTCGTTCTGGGCCGGATCGAGTACCTCGAGCAGGGCCGACGCGGGGTCGCCCTGGAAGGAGACGCCGAGCTTGTCGATCTCGTCGAGGAGGAAGACCGGGTTCTTGGTGCCGACCTGCTTGAGGCCCTGGATGATCCGGCCCGGCATGGCGCCGACGTAGGTCCGCCGGTGCCCCCGGATGTCGGCCTCGTCGCGGGCTCCACCCAGGGAGATCCGGACGTACTTCCGGCCCATCGAGCGGGCAATCGACTTGGCCACCGAGGTCTTGCCGACGCCCGGAGGCCCGATGAACAGGAGGATGGGGCCCTTGGCCTTGTCGTCCTTGTTACCCGCCACCTTCTTCGGCTGCGCCAATTTGGCCGGCTCGAACTCGCCGGTCATGGTGAGTTCGGTGTCCTTGGCGGCCTCGACCTTCTCTTCCCGAGCCTCCCGCTCGGTCCGGGCTGCCTTGTCCTCGGCCTGCTTGAGCTGCCGGACGGCCAGGAACTCGAGGACCCGGTCCTTGACGTCGCCGAGGGCGTAGTGGTCTTCCTCGAGGATGGTGGACGCGGCCTTGAGATCGAGGTGCTCCTCGGACCGGTTGGTCCACGGCAGCTCGGCAATGGTCTCGAGGTAGGTCCGGATGACCTGGGTCTCCATCGACTCGCGGCCGATCCGCTCGAGGCGGCCGAGTTCGCGGTCGACTTCCTTCCGGGCCTCGGGAGGCAGGTTGAGCTCGGCCAGCTTGGTCTTGAGCTCGTCGAGTTCGTCCGCCTCGTCTTCCTCGCCCAGTTCCTTGCGGATCTGCTTGAGCTGTTCGCGGAGGAACATCTCGCGCTGCCGCTCGCCCAGCTCTTCCTGGACCTGCGACTTGATGTCTTCCTGGGCGTCGAGGACCGAGATCTGGCGCTGGACGTGGACCAGGACCCGGCGGAGCCGCTCCTCGACCGACAGGGTTTCGAGCAGGGCCTGCCGCTGGACGGCCGAGACGTCGATGTAACCGGCCACCAGGTCGGCAAACCGGCCGGGTTCACTGGTGCTGGAGAGGACCTGCTGAACGACTTCCTCGGGCAGGCCGGACTTGTGGCCGAGTTCCGCGGCCCGCTGGCGGACCTCCCGGTAGAGGCCCACGAAGGCGGCATCTTCCGAGTTGAGCGGGGCCATTTCCTCGGCCTCGCGGGCAATGGCCTCGAGGAAGCCGTCCCGCTCGGTCATGTGCATGGCGATGGCCCGCTTCTCCCCATGGAGGAGGACCTGCATGCCCGACAGCCCGCGCTGCACCTGGGCGATCCGGGCGATGGTGCCGATGGTGTAGAGACCTTCCGAGGTGACCTGCTCGGTATTGTCGCGCTGACAGAGCGTCAGGATGAACTTGTCGGTGGTGGCCAGGGCGGCCTCGATGGCGCGAACGGTTCCGGGCCGTCCGGCGCCGATCGGGGTCGTCACCCCGGGGAACAGGACCAGCTCGCGGAGGGGAAGCACCGGGAGCGTCAGGCGTTCACTCATGCTGGACATCCTTCCTTCGTTGGCCGGCGGCGGGAATTCGCCGAGGTTGGCCCGATCGCCTCGGAAAGGGCATCGGCCGTGCCAGAGCCGGCACCGGCCTTCCTAACTCGTTGGGCTCCATCCGGTTGCCGGGAGGGAGCCGGCTGGGGTCGGTCCCAGAACGTGGTACGAAGTCTGCCCCAACGCCAGAGCCGGACCCGATAACATGTCAGTTTGGCGGTCCTTCGGCCGGTAGGGAAGGTCCGACGCCGAAGTGGCTCGAAGCGGTTGCCCTTATGGCCCCCTTGAGCGAAATTGGTAAGCTCTTGCGGCCACAACGTTTCGCCGATTGGAACGCGCTCGCGGGATGACCGAACCGAACGAATCGAATGATCGGCCCCTGGCCCAGCGGCTCAAAGAAGCGCTGGGCGAAGCCTATACGATCGAAGGAGAGATCGGTCGAGGCGGGATGGGGGTGGTCTATCGGGCCCGCGACGAGCGGCTCCAGCGACGGGTCGCCATCAAGGTGCTCCCGCCCGAGCTGGCCTTCCAGAAGGACATTCGCGAGCGGTTTACCCGCGAAGCCCAGACGGCCGCCCGGCTTTCTCACCCCCACATCGTCCCGATCCACGACGTCGGCGAAGGCGCGAGTCTCGTCTACTTCGTGATGGGTTATGTCGAGGGCGAGTCGCTGGGGGCGCGGATCAAGCGCCGGGGCAAGCTCCCGGCCGACGAGGCCCGCCGGATCATGAAGGAAACGGCGGACGCGCTGTCGGCCGCCCACAGCCTGTCGATCATCCATCGGGACATCAAGCCCGACAACATCATCCTCGAGGGCACCCGCGGCCGGGTCATGGTAACCGACTTCGGGATCGCCAAGGCGCTGTCCTCCTCGTCGGGCGCCACGCTGACGGGCGTCGGGGTGGCCATCGGCACGCCGCAGTTCATGAGCCCCGAGCAGGCCGCCGGCGAGCGGGAAATCGACGGCCGCTCGGATCTCTACAGCCTCGGCGTGGTGACTTACCAGATGCTGACCGGCGAGCTGCCGTTCAACGCGCCGACGGTGGCCGGGATCCTGATGAAGCAGATCACCGAGCCGGCACCGGTCCTCCACCTGACCCGGCCGGAGGTCCCCGAGGACCTGTCGCTGGCGGTGGCGCGCTGCCTCGAGAAGGATCCCGAAAACCGGTGGCCGACCGCCGACGCGCTCCGGCGTTCGCTCGAGAGCCGCACGGTCGGCAACTACCGGCCGACCTCGACCGGCATGCGGTCGGCCACCGCTCGGCCGTCGACCGGCTCGGCAACCCGGCCCCGTCCTTCGTCGTCGACTCGATCGCCGCAGCGGGGCGACTCCGGCTTGCCGGCGCCCCGGTCGCCGCGGCCTCCGTTGGCGCCGCGGCCTAGCTCGCAGGCCCGGCCGGCGTCGCTGGCGGGGGGGCAGTGGGTCCGGAACGACCGGGGCGAGTGGGTTCGGCGAACGGAGGAGGAGACCCTCCCGGTCCCGGACACCGGCGAGCCGAGGATCGTCCAGAAGGTCCGCGATCAGTTCGCGCGCTGGGCGGCCGTCACCGGTGGCTGCTTCATGCTGAACATCGCCACCGGGCTCGACGGGCCGTGGTTCCTGTTCGTGGCGGGCGGCATGGGCATTCCGCTCCTCAAGAGCTACGCGTCGCTCTGGCAGGCGGGGTACAGCTGGCGCGACGTCCTCAACCGGCCGCCGGCTCCGGACGCGCTCGAGGCCGCCACCGGCAAGGGCAAGGCCCGCCGGGTCGTCGGGCCGCCCAAGGAAACCGACTACGGCGCCCACACCGACAAGGTCAAGCAGGTCCATACCGACCGGGCCGCCATTCTGGCCATGATGCAGCGGCTCTCGCCGGCCGATCGGCAGATGCTGCCCGAGGTGGTGGAGACGACCGAGGCGCTCTACGCCAAGGCGCTCGACCTGGCCAAGACCCTGAACGATCTCGATCAGGGCTTCATGACCGAGTCGCCGGACAAGATCAAGGCCAAGCTGGTGGAGCTGTCGGAGCAGCCGCAGAGCGACGAGCGAGACCGCCAGTTCCGGCTCCTCGAACAGCAGTTCCGGACCGCCACCGAGCTGTTCGGCCGGCGCCAGGCCATTGCCGACCGGCTCGAGTCGAGCGTCCTGGCCATGCAGAACGTCCGGTTCGACCTGATCCGGGTCCGTTCGGCCGGCGTGGGCGGCGTCGTGGGCGACCTGACCCAGGCCACCCAGGCGGCCCGGGCCCTGTCGCGCGACGTCGACCACCTGATCGCCGCCGCGAGCGAAATCAAAGAGGCGACTAGTTGACGGACGGCTTCGCCACGCAGGACTACTGGGAACGACGCCTTCGGGATCACTTCAGTCTCGAAGGCGTCGGCTATTTGCGGCTGGGGCGTCGCTTCAACGAGTGGATGTACCGGGTCCGAGGCGAGGTCTTCGACCGGGTGGTCGACGAGGAGATCGGCCCCGGCGCTGGCGCCGGCCTCCGGGTGCTCGAGGTCGGGCCCGGCACCGGATTCTACGTCAAGCGATGGCTCGCGCGCGGCGCGGCGGTGACGGGCGTCGACCTGACCGACGTCGTGGTGGAAAAGCTGGCGGCAGCCTACCCCAAGGGCCGGTTCCTCCGGGCCGACATCGGCCTGCCGCTCGAGGCGCCGTTGGCCGCGGAGTCGGGGGCGTTCGACGTGGTGAGCGCGTTCGACGTCCTGTTCCACATCGTGGACGACGGGATGTACGCGCGGGCGCTGGCCAACCTGGCCGGGTTGCTCAAGCCGGGAGGCCTGTTTCTCTGGTCGGACAACTTCGTCCATCAGCCGACGGTGCGGGTGACCCACCAGGTCAGTCGCTCGCTCGGCGAAATCACGACCGCGCTGGAGCGGGCCGGCTTCGAGGTGGTGCGGCGGGTGCCGATGTTCGTGCTGATGAA
>JAEUJH010000058.1 GCA_016794825.1 Gemmatimonadota bacterium | reverse complement strand
GGCCCTGGAGCACGGCGTTGAACGGGGCTGCCCTGACCCAGTGGCTGGACCAGGCCCGGGGCCAGTTCGATTCCCGGAACTACAATCACGCGGATTGGTTCTTCGGATCGGGGTCGATTCCGCTCTGGGCGGGGTACTCGATCGGCTATCGCCTCGTGACCGCCTACCTCACCGCCCATCCGGGCGAGAGCGCGGCGCGGCTGGTCGCGGCGCCCGCGGCGACGTTCCGGCCCTCAACCACGGGGCAGTCGATCGCGGTCCCCGCGGCTCATCGGTAGCTCGACGCCGCCGCGGACCACCACCCGGTATTCCCCATTGTCCTGAAGGCGAAGCTCCTCCACCCGATCGAGCTGAACGATCGCCGAACGGTGAATCCGGGCGAACCGGGCCGGGTCGAGCTGCTTCTCGAACTGACCAATCGGGGCCCGAATCAGGTGATAGGAGGACCCGACGTGGAGGCGCAGGTAGTTTCCGCTCGCCTCGATCCAGTCGATCTCCTCGACCTTGACGAACACGGTCCGACGACCGAGTGACACCGCTACCCGGGTCAGATACCCCGTTCCACCCCCTTCCAGCCGATCGATCAGGCGCCGGACCTCGGCGCTCAACTCCTCCGCGCGGCCGGCGGCCAGCATGGCCCGCGCGCGCTCGAGCGCCTTGCCGAGGCGCTGCTCGTCGAACGGCTTGAGGAGATAGTCGACGGCCGCGGCCTCGAATGCCCGCACGGCGTGTTGAGCATGCGCCGTCACGAAGATGATGGCCGGCGCCGGCGTGACTTCGAGGCACTCGAGCACCTGGAATCCATCGAACCCCGGCATTTGGACGTCGAGGAAGACGAGCTCGGGTTTTTCGGCCCGGATCACCCGGAGGGCCTCGTCGGCATCCTCGCAATCGGCGACGACCTGGACGTCGTCGTGGTCCTTGAGAAGCGACCGGAGCCGAGCCCGTGACAGGGGCTCGTCGTCGACGATGATCACTCGCATCCCGTCTCCATCGGCACCAGGGCCGACCCAGTGGCACTCCGGGGAGGTTCGAAGGGAATCAGCACGGTCGTCACCGCGCCTCCCCCGGGCGCGGGTTCGAGGGTCAGCGAGAAATCATCCTGGAACATCGCCGCCAGCCGGGCGCGGGTGTTGCCGAGGCCGGTCCGCTCCCTGGTCGGCCCGGGGCCGACACCGCGCCCGTCGTCCCGAACCTCGAGACGAAGACGGCCGGCGTCCATCCGGGCGCTGATCCGGATCGTCCCGCTGCCCGGGCGGGACCCCACCCCATGGGTCACCGCGTTCTCGACCAGGGGCTGCAACAGCAGGGTTGGCACCCGGGCACCGATCGTCTCGGGCGCCACGCCCACTTCGACGACCAGCCGCGGCCCGAATCGCATCCGCTGAATGTCGAGGTAGAGGTCGAGCCGCTCCAGTTCCTCGCCGAGGGCAAGCTCACCGCCGTCGTCGGTTTCGAGGGTAACCCGGAGCAGGTCGCTGAGCCGGAGCAGCATCCCCTCGGCCCGTTTCGGGTCGTCTCGAACCAGCGCCGCGATGCCGTTCAGGGTGTTGAAAAGGAAGTGAGGCTCCAGCTCCCGAGTCAGCGCCGCCAGCCGAGCCCGGGCCAACAGGGCCTCGAGCCGCGCCGCTCGATCGCGGCGGAGTCGATCGCGGTGCCCCCGCTGGATGAGGGCATGGGCGGCGACCGCGAACCAGTAGTTGAAGAAATCACCGGCGGCAAACCGCCAGATCGTGGCTCCCGGGTCGACGGGCTGACCGGCCACGCCCGCCAGCAGCACCACGAGCGGACGGGTCAGGGCGGCATGGGACGTACTGGCGATAGCCCCGATGACGAGGTAGGCCGCGGCCACTCCAACCCGCCCACCCGGAATCGACCTGACCCGGTCGAGGACCAGGAATAGCACCGGCGTCAGCGCGACCCAGACGGCGCCATCCGCCAGAAATCCCGCGACCGCAAACCAGCGCGGGGCCCCGTTGCCGCCGCCGCTCATGAACGCCCCGGCCGAAACGAGCGAGAGCCCGATCCAGGCCGAGCCGACAGCTACCCACTCCCGTCGGGTCGCGGTGGAAAAGACCGGAGGGAGCGCCTCCCGATCGGCCGCCGGTACTGGTGGAATGGGTACCGCCACATGCCCTCCCGGAATCCGCTGGTCCGGATTCAACCAAGTCGGAAAGGTATCGTCCGGCACCCCCCGGCGGGACGAATCGACAGGTCCGGGGACAAAGACCCGGGCCCCGGGGACGGGCCCCCCTGACGGCTTGCCGTTGGGGCGGAACCTCCCTCGCAGCCCGGTCGATCCCAGGCCCGACGGGGTTCATCCCAATTGGGGATGCGCGCGCCGGGCCCGCTCGCCATCGTGGCGCCGAGCGTTCGACCGCGACCCCGACCCTGGAGGACAAACGATGCGATCACCCCTGCTGCTGTTCCTGCTGCTGCTCACCGGCTGTGACTGGGGTTTCGGGACCGGGCCGTCGGGCCGCGGGTCCCGATTCGTGTCGGTCTCTCCCGGGGTGAGCCTCGAGTACGTCGACCACGGCGGCAGCGGCTCGCCCGTCGTGCTCCTGGCCGGCCTCGGCAACACGGCGCACGTCTACGACGGATTCGCCGAGCGTTTGACCGGTCGTCATCGGGTCATCGCCGTCACCCGCCGCGGGTATGGCCGGTCGAGCCGGCCTCCCGCCGGATACGATCTGGAAACGCTGACGAGCGACCTGCTGGCCGTGCTCGATCGGCTGGGGCTCGACCGCGTCGAC
>JAEUJH010000033.1 GCA_016794825.1 Gemmatimonadota bacterium | reverse complement strand
CTTTTCGGCCACCCGGGCCGCCAACAGCGAGGGAATGGCGCCGATCCGGGCAAACGCCCGGGCCTCGTCGCCGGTCCAGAGCCGGTTTTCCTCGCCATAGGTGGCGACCGACCGATCCATCAGCGAGAACGGGCTCCGGGTTCCGGTCACCAGGAAGCGGCCCGGCGCCAGGCGAACCCGGGTCTCGCCGACCACCCGCTCCTGCGAGCTGGTGATCAGGGCCTCGATGTCGCGAAGCGCCGGATCGAAATAGTGGCCTTCGTGGAGCCGGTCGCCGTAGAAGCGGGACAGGTGATCCTTCCAGAACGTCTGCCACTTGGTGAGGACCAGCTTCTCGAGCTCGCGGTGGGCCGCGATCAGGACGATGGCGGCGCCCGCCTCGAACCCGATCCGGCCCTTGATGCCGAGGGCGGTTTCGCCGACGTGGATGTTGTGGCCGACGCCGTAGGCCTCGCAGAGGTCGCTGACGGCGCCGATCAGGTCGGCCCCGGCAAACGCCTTCCCGTCGAGCGTGACGGGCACGCCCCGATCCCAGCCGACCACCACGTCGCGGGGGCTCGGCGCGTTGGCCGGCGGGTCGAGCAATTCGGCCGGGGGCGGAGCCCAGGTATCGTGGGTCCAGCCGCCGCCCCAGGTGGTGCCCCAGAGCCCCTTGTTGATGCTGAACGCGCTGGCCTTGGGCGGCACGGGCAGCTTCCGCGCCTCGAGATAGGCAATGGCCTGATCCCGGGAGAGAGACTCGTCCCGAATCGGGGTCACGATCTTGAGGCCGGGGGCCAGCACCCGGATGGCGATGTCGAACCGGACCTGGTCGTTGCCGGCGCCGGTCGAGCCGTGGGCCACCGCCGCCGCCCCGATCCGGTGGGCCACCTCGACCACCGAGAGCGCCTGCTGGGTCCGCTCGGCCGAGACGCTGAGCGGGTAGACCTCGCCCCGGAGCACGTTGCCCTGGATCAGGTAGCGAACGAACCGATCGAAGACCGACTGGCGGGCGTTGACCTCGTGGTGCTCGACGGCGCCGACGGCCACCGCCTGGGCCCGGATCTGCGCCAGCTCGGCCGCCGTGGCACCGCCGGTATCGACGTAGATCGTGTGGACGTCATATCCCTGCTCCGCCAGACGCGGAACGCAGTAGCTGGTGTCGAGGCCGCCGGAAAAGGCGAGCGCGATGGTGGGTTTTTGCATAGTGCATAAAAATGCAAGAATTCGGCCAGCCCGCAAGGGGTGACTCGCGGCGGGCGGAAATCCACCCCATTTTCTCCGTGGCCGACCGGCCGTCGGTTCCCCCCTCCTCCGAGGCGACCGTGACGATCTGGTACATCGACATCATGTGGGGACTCGCGCTGTTCGGGGTGGCGGCGTTCTCGGGCGCCTGCCTCGTCTTCAATCCGGCCGTCCGCGCCATCCGCACGATGTCGCTGCTGGCGTCCTACGGGATCGGCCTCTACATGCTGATCGCGTTGCCGCCCGCGGTGGCGGCCGCCACCTGGTGTGTCTTTGCCGCGTTCGGCGGGGTGGTGGCGTTCGGCTACGAGCTGTGGGCCCGGCATCGTTACGCGGGTACTGGCCGGCGCCGGCGGCCGCTCGTGCTGCTGCAGGGCTTCCTGCTCTGGCCGGCCATGATCCCCGACGCCATCGAGGGGGCCCTGGTCGATCTTGGCATTCTCGACCCGAGCGGCCCGGCGGGCGAAGAGAAGGTCGGCCTGATGGCCATGGCCAAGCCGGCCACCCCGGTCGATCGGGCACCCTGACCGCGCGAAACAGGCCCCGGCGACGCCGCGTAGGAGTCGAGCCATGGAACCGCTGCCCTTCCGCCTGCCCGCCCCCGGCCTCGACGACGTCTCCGGCCTGGCCGTCGTTTCCGTCACCGTCAGAGTCGAAGGGCTGGCGCATTGGACCGGCGAGGTCCTCGTCCTGGAGTGGGCCGAAACCCATCACGTCGACGAGGTGTCGTTTCAGAAGGTGCGGAGCGACGTCGTCGTCCAACCGAGCCTGACCGTGGACGTCCCGCCAGCGGTGCTGGCTGGCGTCGAGGTAACCGGCGGTTGGTGGCGACCGCGGCTCGAACTGCGGGGCCGGTATCTCGACCTGTTCGTCCACATCCCGGGCTCACGACCCGGGCGGCTTCCGCTCCGGATCGCCCGGCGTGATCGGGCGCTGGCCCGGCAACTGGCGGCCGAACTCAACCAGGCGATCGGGCGAGCCGCCGCGCTCCCCTCGGACTCGCCGGCGGCGGCTCTCGAACCATCGAACAGCCAGCCCGACCTCCCGGCCGTGGATTACGCCGACCCGACCACGCCGAACCCCGCGGGCTGACCCTACCGACCGCCGCTCGTCGACGCCCGGCCTCGCGCCACCACGAACTCCCCCGGAATCCGGTACCCATCCCCGCTCCGATACCCCTCGATCGACGCCAGGTACTCCTCGTGCGCGTCGTCCCGGGTGGCCTCGTCGAAGCGGGAGTAGGCCATGGCGACGGGACCACCCGCGAACGCCGCGCCGAGCGCGTCGTCCGCCGACGGGTACTCGAGGATCGTCGAGATCCGCTCGAACTGGATGTCCCCGAACCCCGCCGCGGCGAACGCGTCGGCCAGCGCCGTGCTGGTACCCAGCTGGAAAAAGAGGGGGCACACTTCGGACGCCACCCGACGTTCCACGATCGGAAAGATCTCGGCCCACCCGCACCGGGCCCGGGCGCCCCAGACCGCCGCCACCGCGCGGCCCCCGGGCGCGAGCGCCCGCCGCATCTGACCCAGCGCCACGATCGGGTCGGGCACGTACATGAGGCCGAGGGCACAGAGGGCCGCGTCGAAGCCGCCGGCTTCCACCTCGAGCGCTTCGGCGTCGCGCCGGAGCGGAATGATCTGGCCCAGGCCTCGAATCGCGGCCCCGGTGGCCAGTTCCGTCACCATCGCATCGGAAATGTCCGTGGCAATGACCCGGCCCTTGGGGCCAACCGCCGCGGCGGCGGGAAAGGTCACGAGCCCGGTACCCGCGGCCACCTCGAGGACCCGTTCTCCCGGGCGGAGGTCGGCCATCTCGAGCAGGAGCCGTTGA
>JAEUJH010000025.1 GCA_016794825.1 Gemmatimonadota bacterium | reverse complement strand
CCACCGGCGATCGCCGCGGGGGCGCTGCGCCCGACCGTGGTCCCGTCGCCCAACTGACCTCCGCCGTTGGTTCCCCAGCAGAACGCCTCGCCGCTGGCCTTCAGGGCGCAGGTGGACACGGTGCCGGCCGAAATCTGGGTGTAGATCCCGCCGCCCTGAACCGCGGCCGGCGAGGACACGTCGACGACGGGATTCGGCGAAAGCCCGAGCCGGAAGTTCGCGTTCCCCCAACAGTAGGCCGCGCCCGCGGTATCCAGAGCGCAGGTGTGCGACTCGCCCGCCGAGATCGACTTGAAGGTCAGTCCGCCGATGATGACGGTCGGGACGAACACGTCCGTCGATCCGCCGTTGCCGATCTCCGCGTTGAAGTTGCGGCCCCAGCAGTAGGCCACGCCGGTGTCGGCCAGGCCGCACGCGTGATCACCGCCGCCGGTCAGGGCCTTGAAGCGCAACCCGCCGGCGCCGGCAACCGGGTAGGGGCGGGCGTTCCCGAAGGGCCCGCCCCCGCCGGTATTGGTGCCGTCGCCGCTCTGGCCGTGGTTGTTGCTGCCCCAACAGTGGATTTCCTGGGTCGGCACCCGTCCGCAGGTGAAGTGCCCATTGGCCCCGGCGATCAGGGTGTCGAAGACCAGCGCCGTCTTGACCCGGGTGGCCACGCTCCGGTCGGTGAAGGTCGAATCGCCGATCTGCGCCAGGCGGTTGTCGCCCCAGCAATAGGCGGCCCCGGCCGTGGTGAGCCCGCAGGCGTGGAGGCGGCCGGCGACCACCTGCTTGAACCGGACGACCTCGGCCTCGATCCGGGTCGTCGCCGCACCGGCGGCGACGAGGTCGGCGGACTGAACGCCGGGCGTCGTGCCGACCGTCCACACCGCTTGGGCCCGGCCGGTGCTGTCGGTCGTGGCGGTGGCCGGAGTGAACGACCCGCCGCCAGTCGCCGCGAACGTGACGGTGACGCCGGCCCGCGCGACGCCGAATCCGTTGGCGACTTTGACCTGAACGGGAACTCGCAGTTCCGCCCCGGCGAATCCGAGCTGCTTGTCCCCGGCCAGGATGGTCACCGGCACGGCGCTGGCCGACGCGTTGAAGGTGGCGGTCGGGATCCCGGTCCGGCTCGCCTGGATTGCATTGGCGCCGGCCTCCGGCCCGAGGGTCCAACTGCCGAGCCGGGCCACGCCGGCGGTGTCCGATTTCGGCTGGGCGCCGGTCAACAGACCGCCCCCCGCGTTCACGGCGAACGTGACGGTGACGCCCTCGATCGGGTTGTCGAACGCGTCGGTGACCCTAACGGCCGGCGGCGTCGCAACGGGCTGTCCGGCAACGGCGGTTTGCCCGTCGCCCTCGAGCTTGGTGAGCTTGGCGGGGGGGCCGACGACACCGAGGGCCTCGACGGTCGTGGCAGGGCCGCCGGTCAATTGCCAGGTGAGCAAGTTGCGGCCGGGGCGAGGCCCCAGCGTCCAGCGGCCCACGGAGGCCAAGCCGGTCGCGTCCGTCGTGAGGGTGGACTGACCCACGGAGCCACCACCTTCGACGGTGACAGCCACCGCGACCCCTGGCACGCCGTTCCCGCTCTGATCGACGACTCGGACCGAGGGCACGACCGCGACGTCGGTGCCGGCGGGCGCGACCTGATTGGAACCGGTGACCACCGTCAGGCCCGTTGGCGTGCCGGGCGCGAGTTGGATTTCGCGCGAAACGGCTGCGGCAACGCCCGGGGCGGAGAAGCGAATCGACAGCGGACCAGGCGCACCGGTGACCACCAGGCTATCGAATTTCGCGGCGCCTTGGTCGTCGGTGCGGATTGCGGTGGTGCCCGCGAGCGTTCCAGAACCGGCCGCCACGCTCAAGGAAACCAGAACCCCCCGCTGGGCAACCGGATTCCCGGTGGCGTCCAGCAGCTGAGCCTGGGGGCCGGGGACCATCACGGCGCCGTTCTGGGTCGGGGTCGCAGGTTCCCGGGTGACCCCGAGTCTGACGGCCCCGCCGCCGGTCCCGGCCGGGTCGGAGCCGCACCCAGCAAGCACCACCGCAATGCCAACCGCAAAATGCCTAATGTGTTTCATTTCAATGACTTGACAAGGTCGCGCGCACCGAGGAATCCCGGTCAGGTTTCGGGGCAATTGTCGGGCCATTCGGGGCCTCATTTGGCCCCTTACTTGCTGTCCGGAGCGCCAAGACCAGACACCAGCAAACCTCAATTACGACGCCGGGTACCCGAAGATGCTCCGAAGCCTGATTGCGGGCCTTCGTCATGAACTCGAGTTGACGACCGAGGCGCGGGCCGTACGGCGACGCGACCGACATACGTCGGGCCTCGGTGCCGATCCCGGACCCTTGGCGGCCGCCAATCTTGCCCTGAAGTGGCTGTCGCTCGCCCAGGACCGGTCGCGCTCCAACGATGGGGGGGTGGCCCGGGCCTACAGTCTGTTGACGGGCTGGCAGACCTCGTATCCGGAGACGACCGGGTACATCGTGCCGACGTTCCTGGACGCCTCGAAACGACTGCGCGATCCTGACCTGGAGCACCGGGGTGCTCGGATGCTCGATTGGCTCGTCTCACTGCAACACCCCGATGGTGGTTTCCCTGGTGGCATGATCGGGAAGCTTTCTCCCGGGTCCGTCACGTTCAATACCGGCCAGATCCTCCTGGGGCTGGCCTCTGGAGTGTCGGTCTTCGGCGACCGGTACCGGGAGTCGGCGACCCGGGCCGCGGAGATGCTGGCGTCGAGTCTGGACCCCGATGGGTGCTGGCGCCGCCATCCCACCCCGTTCGCCAAGGGAGGCGACAAGGCCTACGAGACCCACGTCGCCTGGGGACTGTTCGAGGCGGCTCGCTCCCTCGGCGAGAGCCGGTTCCTGGAGGCGGGCCTTCGCCAGGTTCGCTGGGCTTTGACCCAGCAGCGGCCCAACGGGTGGTTCGATCAGTGTTGTCTTTACGACAATGCTCGTCCCCTGACGCATACGCTTGGCTATGTGCTGCGGGGGTTGTTGGAGGCGTGGGAGCACACCTCCGATCCCGCGCTGATGGCGTCGATTCGTCGCACGGCCGACGGGCTGCTGGGTGCTCAGCGCCCCGACGGCGCGTTGCCGGGTCGGCTGGGGCCGGAGTGGAACGCCGAAGTGGAGTGGAGTTGCCTGACCGGGAACGTCCAGGTCGCATATAGCTGGCTCCGCCTGGCTGAGGCGACGGGCGATGATCGCTATCGCCGGGCTGGCAAGGCAGCCAACGCTTTCACTCGTCGCACCCTGATCGTGTCGGGGCCGGAACAGCAGGTTGGGGCGGTCCGGGGGTCTTATCCCGTCGATGGGGCCTACGGCCGGTACGAGTTCCTCAACTGGGCGGCAAAGTTCCTGGTCGACGCGTGCTTCAAGGAGCACGCGATGGATGGTGGCGCCTGATCCGGCGGATTCCTGGCGGACGGGTAGCCGCGGCGGCGCTCATGGCTGAGATCCGGGGCGGGTCTGACGGCCTGAAGCTGACGGCAGCCGGTGGCGAGGCGACCGTTCCCGCCGTGGGTCTCGATCCGGCGGCTGGGGAACTGGCCCGGCTGGAGACCGACCAGCCGGAGAACCCGTTCGCAACCCGCGGCTACGCCCGCGCGCGGGCCAGCGAAGGCTCCCGGCCCGTCGTTCTCGAGTTCCGGTCGTCGGCGGGACGCGCGTCGTGTCTCGGGATTCTGTCTGGTGGGCCGCTGGTCAGGATCCTCGAGATTCTCTCGATGCCGATCCTCCCGGCCGGCGATTTCGGTCCGCCGGTCCGCCGCTTGATCCGGGAACAGCGGGTCGGGTTGTTGAACGTCTTCCCTTATCACTCAGGGGCCTCGCGGCTTCCGGAGTGGTTTCCGGCGGAGTGGCGGCGGCAGACGGAGGAGTTCATCTGGTGGTTGCGGGATCCACCTGAGGTTGCCGCGCTTCACAAGTCGGCCCGGCAGGGAGTTCGCATGGCGGAACGGAAGGGATGCCGGGTCGTCTCGGGCACGGACGTCTCGATCCTCAGCGCGCACGAAGCGGTGCTGGCCTCGTCCCGCGAGCGGCGGCTGGCGCGGGGTGAAACGCCCGGGATCGCTCCGTCGAGCGCCCGGATGCGGGCCTTCGTGGCCCAAGGCGCCGGGGTCGTGTTCCAGAGCCTCGGTCCCGACGGCGCCGTCCACTCGTCGGCGCTGGTCCTCCGGTCCGCGCGAGGGGCATACCTCCACAGCATGGGGAGTTCGGATTTGGGCTTCGACATCGGAGCGGCGAAATTGCTCGTGTTCAAGACGGCCATGGCGCTGCAGGCCGCCGGGGTCGAGCAGTTCAATCTGGGGAGCGCGGCCACGCCGGGCCTCCGGCTGTTCAAGACCCAGTTCGGCGCGGTCCCGCGGCCCGTCGAGGCGGCCGTGTACCGCACGATGGGGCGCCACACCCGCCGAGCGCTGACCGCGGGCGATCGCCTCCTTCGGCTCATCAGACGGGCGACCGGACCTTCATGACGGCCCGATCGGGATTTGCCAGGGTCAATCCACCGGAATCAATGGTCACCCTTCTCGAGCGACAGGACCCACGGAACCCCTTCGCCACCTGGCCGTACGCGATGGCTCGCGGACGCCTGGGTGAATCGGTCGTCCTCGTGGGCGATGGCTCCGCCGGGCCGCTGGCCTTGGGCTTCGAGCGGACTGGCTGGATGCGACGGGTCCTCGAGATCCCCTCGATCCCGGTAACGTCGGGCGACAGCGAGTTCTGGAAACGACTCTACCAGGTGGCGGCCACTCGCGGTCTGACCCGGATCGAGTTGAACTCCTACGGGGCGATCGGAGCCCGGCTCCCGTCCGATCTCGAGTTCGAGCGGCGCTGGACCCGGATGGAACACGTCCTCGACCTCGGGGGCGGCGACCTCCTCGCGGGGTGCCATCGAACCCACCGCCAGCGAGTCCGGCAGGCCATCAAGGCCGGCGCCGCCGTCGAGTGGCGTAGGGATCCATCGGCGCTGGCCGATCACGCCAGGCTAATCACCGCTTCGGTCGAGCGCCGGCACGGTGCCGGCCGCGTCACGCCCTCGGTCGCCACGTCGCTCCATGCGGAACTGATCGGGACCGGGTCAGGCGAGATCGCCCAGGTTCGGCTCGGCGGCGAGGTGGTCGCGTCGACGCTGGTGCTGCGGGCGGCCGATGGCGGCTACCTCCACTCGTCCGGCAGCTCGGCGGAAGGCAAGTCGGTCGGCGCTCATCACTTCATGGTGATCGAGATCGCCGGTCGCCTGCGGGACGAAGGTCGCTCGGTCCTCAATCTCGGCGGGACCCGGGGTGACGAGGTCGGGTTGCGGTCGTTCAAGAATCATTTCGGCGCCGAAGCGATCGAAGCGGAAGCCGGGACGATCGACACCGATCGACTCGCGGCGCGGCTCGGCGCGGCGGCGTCAACGGTTCTGTCCCGTCTGAGGCGCGCCGGAGGAGCGTGACGCCGGCTCCGGCCTCGGATGTGGCGGTCCTCCATCTCCTCGCCCCGGCTCCCTTCGGGGGCCTCGAACGCGTCGTCGAGGCCCTCGCCGCGGGCCGGGCGAGTCGAGGACGGCGGACCGGCGTCGCGGCGCTTGGTATCGGCGCCGTCGAGGACCATCCGTTGCTCCGGCGCCTCCGCGCGGCTGGCGTCGACGTGGCTCCGGTGGCGGCCGCGCCCCGGGCGTACTTCCGGCAGGTCGCGGCCGTTCGGGACCGACTGGCCGAGGGTCGTTACGACGTCCTTCACAGCCACGGCTACCACGCCGACCTCGTCGCGCGATTCGTGGGGTCGGTCCGACGGGTGTCCACGTTTC
The DNA here is from genome assembly GCA_016794825.1 of Gemmatimonadota bacterium. Taxonomy (GTDB): domain Bacteria; phylum Gemmatimonadota; class Gemmatimonadetes; order Gemmatimonadales; family GWC2-71-9; genus SHZU01. Next base: position 351 of record JAEUJH010000025.1, on the reverse strand, counting down.
ATGGCTTCACGGGCGGGGATCTGAAGAACCGGCTCTACGAATGGGCCGAGCGGCGGGCGGTCCGATCGTTCGACCGGGTCATCGTCGTCTCGGACCCCTTGGCCGATGCCCTCGCGGCGGCGGGCGTTCCGCGCCCCCGCATCGAGGTGATCCGGAACGCGCTGCCTCCCGAAGGCGATGTGCTCGATCGCCGGGAGGCCAGGCAGGCGCTGGGCCTGTCGGCCGAGGATCAGTGGGTCGGCTGGATTGGCCGTTTGACGGACGAAAAGGGACCGGACCTCTTCGTCGATGCGATCGCCGGGCTGCCGGCTGGTCCGCGGGCCGTGGTGATCGGCGACGGGCCGCTGCGGG
>JAEUJH010000939.1 GCA_016794825.1 Gemmatimonadota bacterium | reverse complement strand
CTCCAGGACCTCGAGGCCCGGGTTCTGGCCGGCGAGGAGGAACGGAACGAACTGCTCGGGCGGCTGGAGTTTGCCGAGCGGCTGCTGCTCCAGAACAAGGAGTCGGCCCGGGAGCTGCCGCGGTGACCTGGTTCCGTCGCCACTTCGGTCTCGATCCGGTCGACGTCATCATTCAGGCGACGCTCACCGGCCTCGTGATGGGGTTCTTCGGGACCGTGGCCCATGGCCCGGCCGCCGACGCGATGCCGCTGCTGGTGGCTGGCGCGTCGGTGGTCGTGTTCGGGATTCGGCGGGCCGCGGCCCTGCGGGGCGCGGCCGCGGAACCGGCGGGGCTCACCACCGGGCAGATGGCGGCGGCCCGGCTCGAGGAACTGGAGGACCGGGTGGACCGGCTCGAAGCGGCCGAGTCGCGGGTGCTCGAACTCGAAGAAAGACTCGACTTCACCGAACGCCTGCTGGCCCAGGCCACCGGGGAACGCTCGATCCCCGCCGCCGGAAATCCGGCCGGGTTCGGACTGGCCGCTGGCGAGCAGCGGAAGGAGCGGCACCATGGGTGAAGCGGGCTTCTTTGGACTGTTCCTCGCGGTCGGCGGGGCCACCGTGGCGTTGTTCCTGGGGCCGATCGGTCAGGCCCTCGGCCGGCGCCTGACGGGCGTCAAGAAGGACCCGGTCACCGGCCTGACCACCGGCGAGATGGCCGCCGAACGGGTGGGTCAGCTCGAGCAGCGGGTTCTCGAACTCGAGGAACGCCTCGACTTTGCCGAACGAATGCTCGCCAATTCGGCGCCGGCGCAGTTGCCCGAGTCCACCGACCCGGTGAATACGCCGGTATGACGACGTTCCGGGAGCGCTGGGGCATCGACGGCTTCGACGTCGTCCTCCACGTCGTCATCACGGCCATGGTCATGGTCGGTGTCGAGGAGCTCACCAACGAGGACGGCCTCATGTTCCTGGCCGGGGCGGCGTCTATGGTGCTGCTCGGGGTTCGGCGGAAGCTGGCCCTTCGGTCGGCCCCTCGGACCGGGTTGTCGACCGGTGAGGTGGCCGCCCTCAGACTCGAGGACGTCGAGCAGCGCCTCAACGACCTCGAGGCCGCGCAGGCGCGGGTGCTCGAACTCGAGGAACGCCTCGACTTCACCGAACGGATGCTCGCCCGGAGCACCGGCGAGCGCGCCCTGGTGGATGGGAAGGGGGCTCCATGAGCTGGTGGCGGCGCCACTTCGGGATCGACGGGTTCGACCTGGCCGTCCACATCGGCGTCACCGTCATGTTGATGACCTTCGTCGGAATGATGGACGGGCCGGAAGAGCTGTTCCCGCTCATGACGGCGGGTTCGCTGGTCCTGCTGGCCATCCGGAGGAAGGTTGGACTCAAGCGGGCGGACGCCGTCGGGCTCACATCCGGGCAGATGGCTGCCGCGCGGCTCGAGGAACTCGAACAGCGGATGGGCGACCTCGAGTCCGCCCACTCCCGGATCCTCGAACTGGAGGAACGGCTCGACTTCACCGAGCGCCTGCTGGCTCAGGCTTCGGGCGAGCGGGCGATCCTCCCGGAGCGGAAATGACGGGTCGAGAGCGCTTCTCCGCGATCGCGGTCACCATCGGGGTCGGGGCCGGTCTGCTGGTGGCCCACACCATCATGGCGATCACCCTCGGGAAGGGTTACGCCATCCCAGTGTCGATCATCGGGACCATCGGCGTGGCCGCCGTGCTGAGCGGCCCGGTCGGGGCTGCTCTCGGGCGCCGGATCAGTGGCGAGCAGGGCGGGTCGGACTTGCCGCCGGACCAGGTGTTGAACGAACTCGACGAGTTGCGGACCCGGGTCGCCGAACTGGAGGAACGGGCCGACTTCTCCGAGCGAATGCTGGCGCGACACCGGGAGACCGAACCCCCGGGGTCCTGAGGTGCCGGCGGCCCGATGCTCGGACCGCGCGGTCGCAGTAGATTTGGTGGCCCGATCCTTGAGGAGGGGCAAGGCATGGTGACGAAGGAAGATCTGCAGACGTTCATCGACCGGCTGGAAGGCGGATCGGTGGAGTCGCGCGAGGTGGAACCCGGGCTCTGGATCGTGAAGAGCCAGCAGGGCGCGGAGGTGGTCATCACCTACTCGCCGCCGGTCGCGATCCTCCGCCTTCGGGTGATGGAACCCCCGGTCGCCGCCGACAAACGGGGCGGGCTGTTCCGCCAATTGCTGGAATTGAACGCCCGGGACCTGGTGCACGGGTCCTATGGGCTCGAAGGGGATCATGTGGTGTTGACCGACGCGCTCGAACTCGCCAATCTCGACTACTCCGAGTTCGAGGCCAGCTTCGATTCGCTCACGTTGGCGCTCTCCTCGCACCTGAGCGCCTTGGCGCCGTACCGCGAAAGGTAAGACGCGATGGGAATCTTCGAACGTTTCTCGACGATGCTCAAGTCGAACATCAACGATCTCATCTCCCGGGCCGAAAACCCCGAGAAGATGCTGAATCAGTTGATTCTCGACATGAAGTCGAATCTGGCCAAGGCCAAGCAGGAGGCCGCGGCCGCCATCGCCGAC
>JAEUJH010000654.1 GCA_016794825.1 Gemmatimonadota bacterium | reverse complement strand
CCGATCGCCAGCTGACTGACCTCGGAGAATGGTGCGCCGAGGAGCCGCCGGACGATGCGGCGATCGTTCATCGGGCGGGCGGCGGCCCGCCGAGCCGCTCCAGGACCTCGCCCAGCTTCTTGATCTCCTCGCCGTAGCGAGCCCAGTCGCCGGCCCGCTGCGCGGCCAGCGCCGCGTCGTACCGGCGGCGCGCCTCGGCCGCGAGCGACCGGGTCGAGGCGTCGCCCGCGGCCACGGCCGTTTCGGCCACCGCCGCGGTCGGCTCCGCCCGCGTCGCCGGGGCGCCCCCGAACATCACGGCCAGGGCCGCGTCGAGGGTCTCCTCCATGACGACCTGGTTCTGATAGGCCACGACCACCCGCTTGAGCTCGGGAATCCGGCCGCCCTGGGCCTGCAGGTAGAGCGGCTGGACGTAGAGCAGGGCCTTCTCGATCGGGATCACCAGCAGATCGCCGCGAATGACCTGCGAGCCGCGCTGATCCCACAGCGACACCTGTCGCGCCACCTCGGTGTCCTGGTTGATCCGGTTCTCGATCTGCCGAGGTCCGTACACCAGGCTCTGCCGCGGGAACCGGTAGACCCGGAGTTTCCCGTATGCCTCGCCGTCGTTCCGGGCCACCATCCACGCGGCCAGGTTGTCCTTGCCGCGCGGCGTGAACGGGACCATGTAGATGAACTCGGCCTGGGCCTCGTCGGGCAGCCGCATCACGATGTGTCGCATGAACGGCACCGACCCGTCCGCCACCGCCACCTGCGGGATCTGCCACTGATCCTCGCGATGGTAGAACGTTTCGGGTTCGTCCATGTGATACGTGGTGTACAGGTTGGCCTGGGTCCGGTAGAGGTCATCGGGATACCGGATGTGCGCCCGGAGCCCGGCCGGCAGGCTGTCGAGCGGCTGGAAGATGCCCGGGAAGACCTTGGCCCAGGTCTGGATGATCGGATCCGCCGGAGCGCTCACGTACGCGGTGACCGAGCCGTCGTAGGCGTCGATCACCACCTTGGCGCTGTTCCGCATGTAGGTGGTGCCGTCGGGCAGGCGGAACGAGTACGGATAGAGCGCCGACGTCGTGTAGGCGTCGAGGATCCATTTCAGGGTGCCGTCGTCGACCACGACCATGTAGGGATCCCGGTCGAACGTCAGGAACGGCAGCGCCTTCTTGGCCCGGTCGGTAATGTGGCGATTGTAGAGGACCCGGCTTTCCGGCCGGATGTCCTGCGAGAACAGGATCTTCGACGACCCGAAGTGGGCCGCCAGCAGGATCCGCCGCCCCAACCCGCCCACCGTCACGCCGCCGGTTCCCGCGTACGTCGTCGAGACGTTCTCGTCGCCGGCCGGATGGTCGAACTCCTGCTGCCGGGTCCCGACGAACACGAACTCGTTGGCCAGCTCGCCGTAGTAGATCTGCGGCCGGGAGATCTTGAGCGAGCCGGTGGACACCGGTGGCAGATCCTTGACGAACAGAACCGGGAGGCCTTCCGACGTCACCTGATTGACGGGACTCAGCGTCAGCCCCATTCCGTGGGTAAAGGTCAGGTGCTCGTTGATGAAGGTCCGGGTCGGCAGCGACGCCGGGTTCAGTTCCCGCGGCGACAACAGCACCTGCCGGAGCTTCCCGTCGATCCAGTAGCGGTCGTCGTCGACCGAGACGAAGTCGTAGTAGGTCCGGATTTCCTGGAGCTGCCCGAAGGTCTGGAGCAGCGGGGCCCGATCCCAGAGCCGGACGTTCTCGAGCGTCGGCCCGTTGTTCCGGAGGTCGGCGAGCGTGAGGCTCGCCTCGCTGCCGAGGTCGCGGGTTTCGACGCTGTCGAGGCCCCAGGCGTGGCGCGTGGCGCGGATGTGGTTGGCCAGGTAGGGCCCCTCGCGCGTCAGTTCGGTGGGCGCCACCACCAGCTTCTGGACCACGAGCGGCACCACCCCCCGGCCCACGAACGCCACGATCAGGTAGCTCCCGACCGCCCAGAAGGCGTACCACGCGAGCTTCCCGCGCACCGCCCCGACTACGACCACGGCGGCCGCCACCAGCGCCACGACCGCCGACACCCGCAACGCGGGCAGCGTGGCTCGGAGGTCGGTGAACCCCGCTCCCACCAGCGGACCGTTGGTGTTGTAGAGCAGCCCGGGAATCGCCACGAACCAGAGGCGGAGCGCCGTCAGCACGAACAGGGAGGCCAGCAACACCGCCAGGTGCAGGCCGGCGGACGGCTCGATCCGGAGCTGACGCGGGCGGAGAATGATGTCGCCGCGCAGGAAGTAGATCGGCACCAGGATCAGCAGAGTTACGGTAAGCAGACCGCTGAGGAGGCCGAGCAGGGTCGAAAGCGCCGGAAGGAGGAAGACGTAGTAGCCGATGTCCCGGCCGAACACCGGATCGGTCAGCCCGAACGGTGTCCGGTGCAGGGCGCGGAGGACCACGGCCCAGCCCGACATGGCGCCCAACCCGATCAGCAGACCCAGGCCCCCGGCCGCCGGCAGGCTGAGCCGCCGCAGCAGGTGGGTCACGTCCAGCCCCGGCGACTGCCGGCCCATCCGGAACACGATCGGGTCCGGCACCAGCCCGCGCTGCGCGATCCGGAGGTTGAGGTAGAGTACCGCCCCGGACACCACCCCGACGCCCAGCAGCATCAGGAACCGGGTGGTGATCTCCTTGGTGAACACCACCTGGAAGCCGATTTCCTGGAAGAACCACAGGTCCGCCAGGAACGCGGCGCTGCCTGGAATGGTCAGGAGGGTCAGCAGGACGACGCCGAACAGAACCAACAGCACGCGACGAGACACGGGGGCAGATCCTTCCTCGAGCCGACTCCGGGCCCGGCATCCGCCCGGCCCGTCCCCTGAGCATCACGGGTCGGGCCCGGATGTTCAAGCCCGCCGCCCCGGAGGTTACTTTCGTGGCATCGCCCCACCCGCGTTTCCGGAGATGCCATGACTCGCCGCACGCTCGCCTCGGTCCTGATCCTGCTCGCTCTTGGCGGCCAAGGTGCCGCCGCCCAGGCCCGGGCCGGGAGCATCGCGCCCCCGGCCCGATTTGCCGATCCCGACCGGATCGGGAAGCTCCGCGCAGCGCTGCCGGAAGTCGACCGGCTGATGAGCGACTTCATGGAGCGGAACCGGGTTCCCGGCATTGCCTACGGCATCATCGTCGATGGCCAGCTCTTCCATGCCAAGGCCCTCGGCCTCCGGGAAGTGCCCAGCCGGGCCGCGGTGGACACCACCTCGGTGTTCCGGATCGCCTCGATGACCAAGAGCTTCACGGCGCTGGCCATCCTTCAGCTCCGCGACGAGGGCAAGCTCTCGCTCGAGGATCCCGCCGAACGCTACGTGCCGGAGCTGGCTCGGCTCCGCTATCCGACCACCGATTCGCCCCGGATCACGATCCGCCACCTCCTCTCGCACTCGGAGGGTTTTCCGGAGGACAACCCGTGGGGCGACCAGCAGCTCGCCGCCACCGACGACGATCTGGCCCGGATGATCACCGAGGGCATCCCCTTCTCCAACGTGCCGGGCGTGGCCTACGAGTACTCGAACTACGGATTTGCCATCCTGGGCCGGATCGTGGCGCGCGTCAGCGGCGTCCCGTTTCCGAAGTACCTCGAAGAGA
>JAEUJH010000924.1 GCA_016794825.1 Gemmatimonadota bacterium | reverse complement strand
CGTACGGTACGCCGGGAGGGGAGCGGTGACAAGCTCTCGTCCACGCCCGGTTGCGACCGCCGCCCAGCACACTACCTTCCCCTGCGCCCTCTCCCCGATTCAGACCATGGCCCAGAAAAAACGACTCGGCGTCGGCTTCGTCGGCAGCGGCTTCAATGCCCGCTTCCACATGCTCTCCTGGACCGGCGTTCGCGACGCCGACGTGCTCGGCGTCTGGAGCCCCAACCACGAGAACGCCGCCAGCGCCGCCCGCTACGCCCGCTCCCTCGACATCGGCCAATGCCGGCCCTATCGCTCGATCGCCGAGATGGTGGCCGATCCGCGGATCGACGCCATCTGGCTTTCCGGCCCCAATCACGCCCGGATCGAGAACGTCGAGGAAATGGTCGACCCGATCCTCCGGGGCAAAGGCGAGCTGCTCGGCGTGGCCTGCGAAAAGCCCCTGGCCCGGAACGTGGCGGAGGCCAAGGCGGTTACCGAGCTCGTCAACCGGGCCGGCATCCAGCACGGCTATCTCGAGAATCAATGCTTCTCGCCCCAGGTCGAGCGCGGCCGCGAACTCCTCTGGGCCCGGGGCGCCCGCCTGACCGGCCGGCCCTACTTGGCCCGCGCGGCCGAGGAACACAGCGGCCCCCACATGCCGTGGTTCTGGCGCGGCAAGCTCCAGGGCGGCGGCGTCCTCAACGACATGATGTGCCACTCGGCCCTCGTGGTTCGCCATCTCCTCACCCGGCCGGGCGAGGACGTGGCGACCGTCAAGCCGGTCCGGATCACCGGGCATGTCGCCAGCCTCAAGTGGACCCGGCCCGAATACGCCCGCCGGCTCAAACGGACCATGGGTCGCGACGTCGATTACACCAAAGCGCCGTCCGAGGACTTTGCCAGCGTCATGATCGAGTTCGAGACCCAGGACGGCTACCGCGTCTTCGGCGAGGCCACCACCTCCTGGAGCTTCGTCGGCGCCGGACTCCGGCTGTCCGCGGAACTGCTCGGGCCCGAGTACTCCATGGCGTGGAATACCCTCGACAGCGGCCTCAAGCTGTTCTTCAGCCGCGAGGTCCAGGGCCGGGCCGGCGAGGATCTGGTCGAGAAGCAGAACGCCGAAATGGGGCTGATGCCGGTGGTGGCCCAGGAAGCCGTGGCCTATGGCTACGAGGGCGAGAACCGGCACTTCGTCCGAGCCTTCCTCGGCAAGGAAAAGCCGTTGCTGACCTTCGACCACGGGGTCGACGTGGTGCGGGTCCTGATGACCGCCTATCAGAGCGCGGAACAGGGTCGGACGCTCGAGTTTCCACCTCGCGGTCTCGATCGGTTCGTTCCGGACGTCGCCCGGCGCGGGGCCAACCTGCCGCGGGCCCGTACCCGGAGGTAGCGCGATTCGCCCGCTCCTGGTGGCGATCGCGTGCCTGGCGCTGCCGGGGTTGGAGGTCCTGACGAACCGACCGGGTTCGCCGGCTCTTCCCGGCGGCGCGCTGGCCGCCCAGGCGCCGGCCCCGATCGCCCCCCGGCCCAATCCGCGGGAATGGTCGTCCGGCGGCCGCCTGATCCCCGAGCAGCGGGCCTACGACGTCACCTACTACGATCTGGCCTTCCGGGTCGACCCCGCCGATTCGACCCTCCAGGGCGACGCCACGATCCACGCGCGGGTAGTCGCCCCGCTCCGCTGGATCGTGGTCGACCTCGACTCCGCGTTCACCGTCGATCGAGTCACCGATCGGGATGGGGCCGCGCTCCCGTTCGAGCACCGCCGCCTCCGCCTCTGGATTCGACCCGCCGCGCCCCTTGCCCAGGGCCAGACGTTTGCCGTCCGGATCCGGTATGGGGGCCAGCCCCGGGTGGCGGCCCGCCCGCCGTGGATCGGCGGGTTCCAGTGGGCCCGGACCCCGAACGGCGATCCCTGGATCGCCACCACGACCGTCAACGAAGGGGCCGACCTCTTCTGGCCGGTCAAGGATCACCCGTCCGACAAGGCCGACTCGGTCCGGATCAGGATCACCGTCCCGCGCGGCCTGGTCGCCGCCTCCAACGGCCGGCCCCTCGGCGTCGACCGGAACGACGACGGGACGGCCACCTGGAACTGGCTGGTCTCGACGCCGATCAGCAACTACAACGTGGCCCTCAACATCGGGCCGTATCGGGAGGTGACCCGGCGGTATCCGAGCGTGGCCGGCGACACCATTCCGGTCACCTACTGGGTCCTGCCGGAGAACGTGGCGCAGGGGGAAAAGCTCGCCGACGAGATCCTCGACCACCTCCGGTTCTACGAGAACCTGCTCGGACCCTATCCCTTCCGAGCCGACAAGTACGGCGTGGTCGAGACTCCCCACCTCGGCATGGAACACCAGACCATCATCGCGTACGGCAACCGGTACCAGGCCAACCGCTACGGGTTCGACGAACTCCACCAGCACGAGCTGGCCCACGAGTGGTTCGGCAACCTGATCACGGCCCGGGACTGGAGCGACTACTGGCTCCACGAGGGGTTCGGCACCTACATGCAGCCGCTCTACGTCGAGCGGACCCGGGGGCCCGAGGCCTACCGGGAGATGATCCTGACCCAGTGGAAGGCCACCCGGAATCGCCGACCGGTGGCCGAACCAGGCCCCCTGACCGCCGGTGAGGTGTACTTCAACCCCCCGGATTTCCTCGCCGGCGACGGCGACATCTACGGCAAGGGGTCCGTCGTCCTCCACACCCTCCGCTTCCTGGTGGGCGACTCCCTGTTCTTCCCGATCCTCCGCCGGTGGCTCTATCCGACCCCGGCGGCCGAACGGGTGACCGATGGCTCCCACGTCCGGCTGGTCTCGACCGACGACTTCGTGGCCCATGCCTCCCGGATGGCCCGCCGGGACCTGAGGTGGTTCTTCGAGGTCTACGTCCGGCAACCCGAGCTTCCGAGGCTCGAGGTGACCCGGTCCGGGGGCACCCTCCGGCTCCGGTGGAAGGCTCCCAAGGGCCTGCCTTTTCCGATGCCGATCGAGGTCGAAATCGACGGCGTCACTCGCCGGATTCCGATGCCTGGGGGGGCGGCCACGGTTCGGGTGGCCCCGCAAAGTCGAGTGGCCGTCGACCCGGGAGAGTGGGTCTTCCGGGTTCGGTGATCGCTTTCCCAGGTCGTGTAATTGGTTGTTGCCAAAGATGTTAGCATATAAGGAAATATTTCCTCAATAACTGGAGCCCTCGTGAACAACGGCAAGGTCGGTCGCCTCTCACTGATGATGTTCCTCCAGTACGCCGTCTGGGGAGCCTGGCTGCCCATTGCCGGCCGCTACCTGTCGGCGCCGGTGGCGGAGGGGGGCCTCGGGTTCACGGCTGGGCAGATTGGCCTGATCCTGGGGCTCGCCGGCTCGATCGGAGCCATCGCCTCGCCGTTCATTGCCGGGCAGCTGGCCGACCGGTACTTCCGGACCGAGCGGTTCTTGGCCTTCCTGCTGGCCGTTGGGGGCGTCATCAAATGGGCCACCGCCAGCCAGACCGGCTACCAGGCCTGGCTCTGGCTGTCCATTGCCTACAGCGTCGTCTACATGCCCACCCTGGCCCTCTCCAACTCGATGGCATTTGCCCACCTCGAGGACCGGGACCGTCAATTCCCCCGGGTCCGGGTCTGGGGTACCATCGGCTGGATCGCGGTCAGCTGGGTCTTCCCGATGCTCTACCTCCAGCACGACCTGGCCATCCAGGCCATGCCCCCGTTCCTGGTCGGCCCCGAGCACGCCGACGTGACGGCCCGCCTGGCCGACGCCCTTCGCTTTTCGGCCCTGATTTCGTGGGGTTACGCCCTGTTCTGCCTCTTCCTCCCCAGCACCCCGCCCAAGCGGGACGGGGTCGAAAAGCTGGCGTTTGCCAAGGCGTTCCGGCTCCTCCGCGAACCGTCGTTTGCGGTGCTGGTGGCCGCCAGCCTCCCGATCAGCATCATCCACCAGATCTACTTCATCCAGACCCCGCCGTTCCTGTCGCACCTGGGCCTGCTCGACAGCCAGATCGGTCCCGCCATGACGATCGGCCAGTTCAGCGAGATCGCGGTCATGGCGGTACTCGGTTGGGCCCTGACCCGGCTCGGCTTCCGGACCGTCATCACGATCGGCGCCGTGGCCTACTTCGTCCGCTACCTGATCTGGAGCATTCCGGCGCTGCCGGTGGAGGTCCAGGTCGCGAGCCAGGCGCTGCACGGCGTCTGCTATGCCGGCTTCTTTGCGGGGGCCTACATCTACGCCGATCGGATCGCGCCGGCCGACATCCGCCACTCCGTGCAGACCGTATTCGGCATCATCATCCTGGGCGGTGGTCCGGTACTCGGTGGGATCCTCTCGGGTGTCCTCGCGGATCGATACGCGCTCGCCTCCGGCGGGATCGATTACGCCAGCCTCTGGCGGGTCGTGTCCCTGATCGGGCTCGCGACGGCCGTCTTCTTCTTCGCGTTCTTCCGGCAGCGCGCGGCGTCGGAGTCCTGACCGGCGCGAACCCGGTTTACCTTTCGCCGCAGTGCGAATTCCCGCTCTCTTGACCGCGTGGCGCGGCCCGGTCCTCCGCTCGCCGTTGGCGGCGGCGGGCCGGGCGGGCGCCTTGGCCTGTCTGACCGCCGTGGCGGTTGGCGTTCTCGGCCCCGGTCCGGTTTCCGCCCAGCAGACCGGCACGCTGGTGGTATCGGTCCTCCGGCCCGATTCGACGCCGCTGGCCGGCGCGTTCGTCCGTTCCGACCGGGTCGGCGGCGTGGCCGATCCGTCCGGGGTGGCGCGAATCGAACTCCCCGCCCGGTTGGTGCGCGTCGAGGTTTCGCACCCCGGGTTTCGCCCCCGCCTCTTCGAAATCACCATCCTCCCCGCCGTCGTCCAGCGCCACGAACTGACGCTCGAACCGCGGGACGGCTCGAGCGCCGATGTCCTGATCGAGGCCACCCGGGCCACCCGGCGGCCTGATCAGGAGGCGGCGCCCGTCGTGGTCATCGGCAGTCGGGAACTGGCCCGCCGAGGGCTGGCCCGCCCCGCGGACCTGACGACGGTCTTCCTGGGAGAACCGGGCCTGCGCTTGCAGGCTCAGATCGGCCCCCTCGATGCCAATCGATTCCGGGCCGACGGCATTCGGGGACAGTATACCGGGGTCCTGGTCGACGGGCTCCCCCTCCTCGGGGGGTACGCGGGCGGGTTCGGCGCGATGCAGCTCTCGCCGCTCGAGTTCGATCAGATCGAGTGGCTTCGCGGACCCACGTCGGCCCTCTATGGGCCGCTCGCGGCGGGCGGCGTGCTCAACCTGGTGTCTCGCCGAGCCGATCGGAATCAGCTTCGAATCGGCGTCAACCAGAACTCCGAAAAAGGGGGCGACCTCTCCGTCTGGGGGGCCCGCCGACTGACGCCCACCCTCGGCGCCACGCTCTTTGCCGACTTCCATCAGCAGCGCCTCGTCGATGCGGACGACGACAACTGGGGCGAGATTCCCCGCGCCATCCGGTTCGCGATCCGTCCCCGTCTCCACCTCGACCAGCCCAATGGAGACGGTGTCATGGTCACGGCCGGGGCGACGTCCGAGGACCGCACCGGCGGGTTCCTGTTCTCGAACACCGGCGGCGATCCCTACCGCGAGGAACGGCGCACCCGGCGTTTCGACGGGGCCGTCAGCGGGCGGCGGATGGTCGGCGCGACCGGCCTCCTCCAGTTCAAGTTCGCGGCGGCGTTCCAATCGATCAGCCATCGCTTCGACGACCTCCGCGAGCGCGACCGCCGCTCCTCGCTCTTTTCGGAGGCGACCTATCGCCGGACCGCGGGCCGCCTTTCGATTCTGGCCGGGCTCGGGTGGTATCGCGAGGCGCTCCGTCAGCGCGACTTCGCGGCGTTCGACTTTACCCATTCCGCGCCGAGCGCCTTCGGGTCGGTGTCGTGGTCGCCGACCGACCGGATGACGGCCACCGTGGCCGGGCGGTGCGATCGCCACAACGTGCATGGGAGCCAGTGCCAGCCCCGGCTGGATCTGTTGGTCCGCCCCTCGGCTCGGGTCGAGATGCGGGCGTTCGGCGCGTTAGGCTACACGACCCCGACTCCCCTGTCGGATGACGTCGAGACGATCGGCCTTCATGCGACCTTTCCGATCGCCACCAAGTCGGAACGGCTGGCCGGCGGCGGCCTCGACGTCCGATGGCGGTCGGCCGCCACCGAACTGGGCGCGACCGCGACGTACACCCGGGTCGCGTTGCCGCTCCGTCTGGTGCCCCTGATCGGCGACACCGCCGATCGGCTCCGGCTCCTCAACGTCGCCGAACCGACCCGGGTGCTGGCGATCGATCTCCGGGCCTCGCATCAGCGGGCGCCCTTCCTGCTGGGCGCCTACTATGCCTTCCGCAACGGGACGGAGGGAGTCCCGGCGGGCACCGGTCGCCGGGATCTCGATTTGACGCCCTCCCATCGGATCGGCTTCAACCTCGGGTGGCGGGCGCCCCGCGGCGCGGGCACCGCCGTGGACGCGGATTTTTCGTTCATCGGGCGGCAGCCCCTGGCGGACAACGTCTTCCGGACCAGCGCGCCCTCCTATTCGCTGCTCAACGGCCTCGTCTCGCAGCGGTCCGGCCGGGCCCGGCTCTACTTCAGCGCCGAGAACGTGCTCGATGTCCGGCTCCGAGACTACGAGCCGGTGTTCTTCGATCCGATTCTGGGGGGGCGGCGGACCAACGCGCCGTGGGTTCCGCTCCGGGGTCGAGTGATCAGCCTCGGCGCGATGGTGGAGTGGTAGGGTTCAGCCTTTTCGCTTGGCCAGTTCCTTCGAAGCTTCGGCATGACCGCCAGCGGCGGCCAATCGGAGCCATCGGAGTCCCTCTTCGTCGGATCGTTTGACCCCCCGTCCCCGGAAGTAGATCATCGCCAGCTGGTACTGGGCCTCGTGGCTGTTGCCCCGGGTCGCGGCCCGCTCGTACCAGGTCCGGGCGGCCGAGTCGCTGCGGGTCACGCCCATGCCGCGAGCGTACAGATCCGCGAGTCGGACCTGGCTCGGCACATCGCCCACCTTGGCCGCTTCTTCGTACCAGTGGGCGGCCGCCGCCGAGTCGCGAGCGATCCCGAGCCCGCGATCGAACCGCGTCGCGACGATCGCGTAGGCCCGCTCGTAGCGGTTGCGGGCGGCCGCGAGGTACATGTCCGTTGCCAGGGAAGGTTCCCGCGCCTCGGCCCGCCGCGCCACCCAGAATTGCGATTCCGCGTCGCCAGCGCGGGCCGCCTGCTCGTAGAATGGCGCCGCCCGCCCGTCGTCCGCGCCGACCGACCCCCGCCCCTCGGCCAGCACCACCGCCGCCACTTTCGCTGACCGACCGTTGCCGCCCTGGGCTTCCTCGATGCAGCGCGGCAACGCCTTGTCCCAATCCTGCCGCTCGGCCAGGACCTGGCAACTGGCCGGGGGCGCGACCGCCGTCGGCGTCGTATCGGGTCGGGTCGGCGGCACGCTCACGCCCGGATCGCGGTTGGCGCTGTCAGGTCGAAGCACCGGGCTCGTTGGCGGCGGCGCGACCGGGATCGGCGTGGCGGTGGTCGGCGCCGTGGGCGAGTCGACGGTCGGCCGAGTCGCGATCGTCTGGGGCGGCGACTGCGGCGCGGGCGGAGCCGGCGGTACCGGCCGGGGCGGAAGGAGTTCGGCCACCGCCACCCACCCGAGGACCACCACCGCCGCCACGCCCGCGGCCCAGGGGAGCCACTTGATCGAACGAACCGGCTCGGGGCCACCGATCGGTTCGATGGTCGGCGGATTACGATAGCTCGGGTTCTGCAGGGCCGCGGCAAAATCTTTGATGCTGTCGAACCGGTTCTTCGGGCTCTTCTGCATGGCCCGATGCAGCGCCGCGACGATATGGCTGGGGACGTTGTCGACCAGGGTGTCGAGCGCGGCGGGTTGATCGAGCAGCTGCTTGGCGATGATGGCCCGCGCCGTTTCGCCCTCGAACGGGGCGCGGCCCGACAACATCTGGTATGCCACCACCGCCAGCGAGTACTGATCGCTCCGGTGGTCGATGTTCGGCTCGCCACTGGCCTGTTCCGGACTCATGTACGCCGGCGTCCCGACGACGACGCCGGTGCCCGTCAGTTCCTTCTCGCTCGAGTCGACGGCCTTGGCAATTCCGAAATCCATCAGCCGGACATTCCGGTCCCGGCCCTCGAGCATGATGTTCTCGGGCTTGATGTCGCGATGGACCACGTTGGCCTCGTGGGCCACGGCCAAGGCGTTGGCGGCCTCGAGCACGATCCGCTGAACTTCGTCGATCGGGAGCCGACGCTGGCGCTGGAGGACGGCCTTGAGGCTTTCACCCCGGATCAACGGCATCACGATGTAGCAAATGCCGTCAGTCTCGCCCACGTCGTAAACCGGGACGATGGCGGGGTGCTGCAGGGCGGCGACCGAAAGGGCCTCGCGCCGGAACCGCGCCAGCAGCGACGGGGTGACGATCAGGTCCGGCCGGATCACCTTGATCGCCAGGTCGCGATTCAGCTTCCGATCGCGCACCTGGAAGACCTCGGCGTAGCCCCCCCGGCCGATCAGGGCCCCGAGTTCGAGTTGGGGGCCGAGCGCCTTGGTGAGGCGGCCGGGCTCATGCTCGTAACTGGCGCCCATCGCGGCGGTTGCGCCGACGGGCTCCGCTTCACCGATGACCTGGGTGTGGGTCGCCGAACCGCACTGCGCACAGTAGGCGGCGTCGTGCGGAAGGGGAGCCTGGCAGGTCGGGCAGGGGCGTGTGGGCACCACTCGAGGTCGGTGAGGGACAACGGCGCCGGGAATTTCGTCCCCCGGCGGCAAACGGGTCAAGGACGCTTGCGCTTGGCGACTTCCTTGATGGCCTCTCCGTGACCCTGGGCCGCGGCCCGTTCCAGCCACTCGAGGCCCACTGCCTCATCCTTGGTCAGTCCGCCCTTGCCCCGGAGGTACATCATGCCGAGCTGATACTCGGCGGCGGGATGGTTCTGTTCGGCCGCCTTGCTGAACCAGGCGGCCGCTTCGTCTTCGCTCTTCTGGACGCCCCGGCCTCGGTTGTACATCTCGCCGAGATTGTACTGCGCGTCCCGGCTGCCCCGTTCGGCGGCCCGGCGATACCAGAACGCCGCTTCCTGATCGCTCCGCCGAGTCCCGAGCCCCTGCTCGTACCGCTCGGCGATGAGGGGCCACGCCTCGGTCACTCCGCCGTCCGCCGCCTTGCGGAGGAGGTTGGTGGCCTCGACGTCGTTCTGGGTGACGCCCTGACCGTTGGCGTACATGATCCCGAGGCGGTGGGCCGCCTGGGCGTCGCCGCCACCGACCGCTTTGCGATACCAGTTGGCCGCTTCCGCGTCCGACTTTTCGACTCCGGTTCCGGCCCGATAGATCCCCGCCAGAAGGCGGGCCGAGGCCGCGTTCCCGGCGTCGCCCTCGGCGGCGCACAGTTTGAGGGCGTCAGGCCACTTCTTGGCGGTGACGGCGGCCTGACACGATCCCACCGCCGCGGCCGGGGCCGCCGCCGGCGTGGCCGGCGGGTTGGCCGGAGTCGGGCCGGCCGGGTTCCGCCGGGTGCCGGTGGCAGCCGGCGGCGGCGGAGCCACCGATCCGGCCGGCGTCGGGGTGGGGCTGGGCGGGGGCGCCACGGACGAGGTGGCCGGAGGCGTCGCCGCGGGGGCGGCGGCCTGGGTGTTAGGCGCCGCCGCCGTGGATTCGGGGGCGGCCGGGGTCTTGGGCCGGAGCACGAACGCCGCCGCCGCCACGAGCACCACCCCGACGGCGGCCAGCGGCAACCAGGCCCGCTTCTTCGGCACCGGGGTCGCCTGGGTCGCGGCGCCCAGGGTGGGGGTCGACGGCGCCGGCGTGGCGGCGGTGATCGCGTCGGTGGCGCCGGTCGCGCCAAGGGGCCAGATGTCGGGGCCCGAAATGGCCTCGCTGAACGCCTCCATCGAGGCGAACCGATCCTTGGGGTCCTTCGACAGCGCCCGATCGATCGTGAACGCCACCGAGGCGGGAACGTCGGGCACCAGGTCGCGAAGGCTCTTGGGCACGCCGACCATCTGCTGGAACAGCACCGCCCGGGTCGATTCGCCGTCGAACGGCAGCGACCCCGTGATCATCTGGTACGCCACCACGGCCAGCGAGTACTGGTCGCTTCGATGGTCGAGATTGGGCTCGCCCGACGCCTGTTCCGGGCTCATGTAGTGCGGCGTCCCGACCAGCATGCCGGTGCTGGTGAGGCCAGGTCCCTCGTCGCCGCTGGTGTCGATGGCCTTCGCGATCCCGAAGTCCATGAGCTGGACCCGGCGCGTCTTGCCCTCGAGCATGATGTTCTCGGGCTTGATGTCGCGGTGCACCACCCCGGCCTCGTGGGCCGCGCCGAGCGCGTCGGAGGCTTCCAGCATGATCCGGGTCGCTTCCCGGACCGGGCGGGGGCCCTCCCGCATCAACAGCGCCCGGAGGCTCTCGCCCTGGATCAGCGGCATCAGGATGTAGGCAATGCCGTCGGCCTCGCCGATGTCGTAGATCGGGACGATATGGGGATGGCGGAGCGCGGCAACGGTCTCGGCCTCGCGCCGGAACCGGGTCAGCAGATGTTCGGAAATGACCAGGTCGGGCCGGAGGGCCTTGAGGGCCAGGTCGCGCTTGAGGCGCTTGTCGTGGACCAGGAAGACCTCGGCAAACCCACCCCGGCCGATCAGCTTCCCGAGCTCGTAGTTACCGCCGAGGGCCCGCTGGAGCCGGGACTTGTCGGGCGACGGGATCCGATCGGCGCTGTAGGTCCGGATTTCCCCGGTGTTCTTGTCGATGGCCTGCGGCGTGGCTGCGCCGCACATCATGCAGAAGGCGGCTTCGACCGGAAGGGGATGCGCGCAGGAGGGGCACGCCTTGGTGACCGAGGACACGCCGTAAACTTCCTCAGCTAAACCCCGCGAGGCAAGAGGGTTGGGGGTCGGGACCCCGGCCTCCGTCCCGGGTGGCCCACCGCCGGCCGGCAAAACCGCCGCCCCCGGTCGGTCCCGGGCCCCCGCCGGGGCCGGCTCGGCGTCCGCGGGAGTCCCCACCCCCGGGACCAGCCGGGATAGCCTCAAGCCGTTGTTGGGGCTATCTTTATGGGCTCGAATCGTTCAACCGTCCCATCGAGGTTTGGCAGTATGGCTATCATCGCGAGCAACATCCGACGCGGCATGGCAATCATGCACAACGGCGAACCCTGCCGCGTTCTGGATTTTCATCACCACACCCCCGGTAACCTCCGCGCCTTGGTCCAGGCCAAGCTCCGGAAGCTCAAGACCGGGATCCAGTTCGAACACCGGTTCCGGGCCACCGACAGCCTCGAAATCGCCGATCTCGAGACCCATCAGCTCGATTTCATGTACAAGGCCGGGACGACCTACCACTTCATGAACACCGAGAACTACGACCAGCTGGAGGTCGAGGAAGACGATCTCGGTGACAGCGCCAAGTGGATGACCGACGGGATGCGGATCATCGCCGAGTTCTATGACGGCCGCCCGATCGGGATCCAGCTGCCGAACAGCCTGACGTTCGAGGTCATGGAAACCGCCCCCGTCATGAAGACGGCGACCAAGAACGCCTCGAGCAAGCCGGCGCTCCTCAACAACGGCATCAGCGTCAACGTCCCCGAGTTCATCCAGGCCGGCGAGCGGATCCGGGTCAACCCGGAAACCGGCGAGTATCTCGATCGGGCCAAGGACTGAGCTGACGCGGTCCCGCGACGGCCGACCCCCTGGAAAAGGGGGTCGGCCTTTTTCATGGCCTGAAACCGCGCCACCCCGGGCCCCGTATACCTTGACGATCTAGGTAATTACCAAGATTATCTAGGTAACTCCCCTTCCCGGGCCGACCCCCATGGCGCCTCAGCCGACCGATCTGCTCCAGGGCACCCTCGATGTCCTGATCCTCAAGAGCCTCGCCTGGGGCCCCCGGCATGGCTACGGGATCGCCAAGTGGTTGGAGGACACCACCGACGACACCCTGGTCATCGAGGAGGGCTCCCTCTATCCGGCGTTGTACCGGATGGAGCGGAAGGGGTGGATCGAGGCGGAGTGGGGGATGTCCGAGCTGGGTCGGAAGGCCAAGTTCTACGCCCTCACGGCGGCCGGACGGTCGCGCCTGCGGGAGGAGATCGCCGCCTGGCGCCGGTTCAGCGTGGCTGTGGCCAAAGTCCTCGGCGCCGACGGGCGGGGCTGAGCCGATGCCCAAGCTCGAGTTCGGCCGCCGGCTCCGGCAGCTCTGGTGGCGCCCGTCCGTCGCCGACGAGGTCGACGCCGAGGTGCAGTTCCATCTGGAAATGCGGATCAAGGAACTGGTGGCGCGGGGGCTCTCCCCGGAAGCCGCCCGGGCCGAGGCGGTCGCCCGACTGGGCGATGGCGCGGCCTTTCGCGCCACCCTTCGCCGGCTTGGCCGGGAGCGGAACACCATGCGTCAGCAGCGGGAGTGGTTCGATGAGTTGAGCCAGGACGTCAGGTACGCGATCCGCTCGCTCCGTCAGCAGCCCGGATTCACCCTGACCGCGCTGGTGACCCTGGCGATCGGGATCGGCGCCACGACCGCGATCTTCAGCTTTCTCTACAGCGTCGTTCTCCGGCCGTTGCCGATTCCCGAAGCCGACCGGGTGGTGGTCGTCGGCGACGGCAATCCCGAGGGGCCCGCCTGGAGCGTCTCGGTCGGCAACTACGTCGACTATCAGCGCGAGACCCGGGCCTTCGAGCGACTCGGCGCCATGTACTCGGCCAACTTCAACCTCAGCGTCGATGCCAGCCCGGAACGGGTGGCCGGCGCCCGGGCCGACGCGGAGTACTTCGGTGTCTTCCGGATCGCGCCCGCGCTCGGGCGGATCTTTACGGAGGACGAGGACCGGCCCGGGGCCGCCCGGGTGGTCATCCTGAGCGACGGGCTCTGGCGGCGGCGGTTCGGCGCGGACGCCGGCATCGTGGGCCGGACGATCACCATCGACGGGACCGGGCATCAGGTGGTGGGCGTGATGCCGCCGGCGTTCGGACTCTGGAACGAGGAACTCTGGACCCCCGCGGGGTTCACCCCCGAGCAGCTGGCCAAGCACGACGAACACTTCCTCGAGGTCTTCGGCCGGCTCAAGCCGGGGGTGTCGGTCGCGCAGGCTCTGGCGGACCAGGATCGGATCGCGCGCCAGTTGGCCGCCACGTTTCCGCTCGACAACCACGGCCTCCGGGGGGCGGTGGAGCCCTTGTTCGATCAATTCGTCGGGAACGCCCCGGAGCGCCTCGGGGTCCTCTTCGGCGCCGTGCTCGTCGTTCTGCTGATCGCCTGCGTCAACGTGGCCAACCTGCTCCTCGCCCGGGGGGCGGCCCGGGAGCGGGAGCTGGCCCTGCGGGCGGCGTTAGGCGCCGGCCGGCGCCGGATCGTCCGCCAGCTGATCACCGAAAACCTGGTCCTGGCCGTGGGCGCCGGACTGCTCGGGATCGGGCTCGCCGGCGCCGCGATCAAGGGCATCCTCGTCACCGCGCCCCGGAATCTCCCGCGGCTCGATCAGGCCGGCCTCGACGGCTGGGTGGTGGCCTTCGCGGTGGCGGTGTCGCTCGGCAGCGTCCTGCTGTTCGGGTTGGTGCCCGCCGTCCGATCGGCCGGGGCGGATCTGGCTCGAACCCTCCGCGAGGGCGCCAAGGGCAGTTCGGCCACGACCAGCGACTGGCTCCGCCGCGGACTGGTCGCGGCGGAAGTGGCGCTGGCCCTG
>JAEUJH010000906.1 GCA_016794825.1 Gemmatimonadota bacterium | reverse complement strand
CCTCGGCATGACCGCCACCCGGAGCAGCGACCCCAAGACCATCATCCCCCACCGGGCCGCGGGCTACGGCCGGGAACGGGGCCGGATCGTCAATCGCGACGCCGTCACCGAATCCGCCGCCTTCTCCGAGGGCGCCCTGATGTCGTCGGTGCTCGACCTGGCCCGCTGGGACGCGGCCCTCTACCGGCCCACCTTCCTCTCGCCCGCCGGGCTCGACACCATGTGGACCCCGGTCCGCCTGGCCAACGGCCGGACCCGGCCCTACGGATTCGGCTGGGTCCTGATCCCCACCAACGGCGTCCGGACCGTGAGCCACGGCGGCAGCCTGCCGGGCTTCGTCACCCAGATCTCCCGCCACATCGGGCTCGGCCTGACCGTCATCGTCCTGACCAACGCCGAATGGGCCGCGCCCCAGCGCCTGGCCGCGAGCATTGCGGGGGTGTACGAACAGGCCCTGGTGCCCCGGCCCGACTCGGCCATTGCCGACCCGGAACCCGACCTGACCACCCGCCTCGGCGCGGTCCTCGAGGACCTGGGCCGCGGTCGCCTCGATCCGGCCCGGATCGGGGCCGAGGCGCGCGACGAGTTCCCGCCGGCGGTGGTGACCGACCTGGCGCGGCCGCTCCGGGGGCTCGGCGCGGTCCGGCGGATCGAGCTGCTGGAACGCCGCGCGGTCGGCGCGCTCCTCTGGCGGCACTACCGGGCGGTGCTGGACCGGGGGACGGTGCTGGTGACGTCGGTGACGGACTCGGCGGGGTTGTTGGTCAGCCTCGACGTGGAGCCGGGAGAGGCGACGTTGGAGCCGCCCCCCGGCGGCCGCTGAACTTCGGCCGCCGCGCCCGGGGCAGCCGAATCAAATCCGGGGAAAACGCTACCCCGTGGCGGCAAATTGGTTACCAGTATTGAGTGATCAGTCGCGAGCCTTGAAGGATCCAGCTTCAGGGCAGACGAGTGCACCTTCCAAACCCAGACCGCGCCTTCGTCGATCCCGCCAAGGTCCGCGAGTATCTCCTGTCCGCCACGCATCCCGTCGGTCGACGAAAGGCCGCCGCCTTCGGGCTGGCGGGCTACCGCCCTAACCAATGGGCGGCCCTGCATCGAGACCTACTGGCAACCGCCTGGCGGGAGGTCGACGACGCCGTGGACACACCATACGGGCGGAAGTTCGTGGTCTCGGCTATTCTTGGAACGGCGGGAGGTCGATCGCTCCCGGCCCGGGTCGTCTGGATCGTGCGAAACGGGGAGGACACCCATGGAGCCGCCGACCATGACATTTCGAGAGCTCGAGACCGTCGTGCTCCTCAGGGATCTGCCAGCCGATGGGCTTCGGGCTGGTGACCTCGGGGCAGTCGTCCACGTCCACTCACCGACCGCCGTCGAGGTCGAGTTCGTCCGGGCGTCAGGTGAGACTCAGGCCCTGGTGCTGCTCGCGACAGATGAACTCCGGCCCGCCGAGGATCGTGACATCATGACAACGCGGTCGCGATAGTTGCACCTTCCTCGCCCGGACACGACCGTCCCGCTCGAGGCGACGGGAGGGGCGGCCCCGACCTTGAAGTCGTCGTCTTAACCAGGAGCGTCGGCGGCTCCCGCGGCCGGGATGCCTTGCCACCCGATCGCCGAGGAGAGTAGCTCGACGGTGGACCCGCAAGGAGGTCCTCGAACTTTCCGACGACGGCAATCGATACGAGCTCGTCGCCGGCGAGTTGACCAACCCGACCTCTTCGTCGTCCCCCTCCTCGACGGTCGCAAGCCGCGGGAGTGGCACGAGTGCGGGACGCCGCTCCTCGTGGTCGAGATCCTCTCGCCAACGACCGCCCGATCAAACGCCCCGCCCTCCAGCAGGCCGGCGTGGGCGAAATCTGGCTGGTGGACCTCGACGCCCGGCTGGTGGAGCGGTGGCGGCCGGACGACACCCGACCCGAGGTCCTGATCGAGCGGCTCGACTGGCGGCCGGTTGGCGTCCAGGCCTCGCTCGGCATTGACCTCGGAGCGTACTTCGCAGCGGTGTTGGATTGATGGCCTCG
>JAEUJH010000648.1 GCA_016794825.1 Gemmatimonadota bacterium | reverse complement strand
GATCACGAAGCCATGGCCCACCGGCGCCGAGGTCACCATGTGGCCGGCGCCCGCCGTCCGGGTCCCGACGATGGTGGCCCGCTTCCGGTTCTTGAGCACGAAGCTGAACTCCTCCGCGGCCGACCCCGTCGCCCGACTGGTCAGGACGAAGAGCGGCACATCGGGGCGACGCGGGCCCGGCACTTCTCCCAGACTCTGCCGAACCACCGGCGGCGCGGGGGCTCGGCGGCTGACCCGGATGGTCGACACGGGCGTGGCTCCCAGGAAATGACTGAAGACGAAGTGACTCATCTCCCCGCTGCCACCGGGGTTCCGCCGGACGTCGATGATGACCGCGTCGGTCCGCGCCAGGAATCGGAGCGCGTCGACCACGGCGTCCTGGTAACCCGGCGCCCCCATGAACCCGGTGATCTCGAGGTAGCCGACGTTGCCGTCGAGAATCTCGAGGCGACCCAAGCCGAAGTTCTGGAGCCGCGGATCCGCGCCGCCGGGGCCGCCCGGGCCGCTCGGGCCGCCGCCGCCCGGCGGGGTGTAGCGAAGGCTGAGGTGGAGGTCGCCGTTGAGGGACCGGAGGTCGGTGGTGACGGCTTCGGCGAACTGGGCGGGGTTGTCGAGCCGGTCGTAGGCGCCGGCCGCGAGCCGGGCCTTGATCCGGTCGCCGATCATCCGACCGGTGTCGGCTTCGACGTAGGTCCGGGCCAGGCGAGCCACGGCCGAATCGATTACGGCAGCCCGTACCTCCGCCGACAGCGCTGGCACGGCCCGGGTGGCCTGGGCCCCGCCCGAAGCCGGCGTGAAGCACACGGCGACGAACGACAACACCAAGAACGAACGACGCATGGAAAGCCCTCGGGCAAACGGTCCCCGAAGGATGACCACGGCCGTTGGAACGTCGCGCGGACCGCCTGGTCGACCCCCCGGTGCTTCAAGGACAGGGCCAGCCAGCCGATAACTCCTCTGAACGGTCATTCGCGGACCGGGATCGGCAACCCAGGGGGCAGGATGCAACTCGACTTCGACGCCGTGATCGTCGCCCACCGGAAGTGGAAGGACCGGATTCGGGACGGGATCCTCAACAACAGCCTCGTCGACTGGCGAACGGTTGAACCCGATGATCGCTGCGACCTCGGCAAATGGATTCAAGCTCAACAGGGTGCCCTCGGCACGAACCCCGAGTTCCAGTTTCTTCGGGATCAGCACCGGCGTTTCCACTTGACGGCCGCCGAGACCATCAAGGCCGCGGCCGGCTTGCCTCAGGACAAGGCCTTGGCTCTCCTCGAGTTGGGCACGCCCTACAACACCGCCTCGGCCGCGTGCGTCAGCGCGATCGTGGCGCTCCGCAACAAGGTTCGCGCTACGGTCTGACCGAGGACAGGTCGCGGAGGCCCGCCACGGCCTCCGCGAGCTCATCGCGCCGGCCCGCCGGCAGCCGCCCGAACAGATCGGTCCGAATCGTCGTCACCGCCCCCTTCTTTTCCTGACTCCAGGTCCCGGCAATCCGCCCGTCGACCAGCACCAC
>JAEUJH010000878.1 GCA_016794825.1 Gemmatimonadota bacterium | reverse complement strand
GCTCCACCTCATCGTCGGTGAGCTTGGCCAGGATCTCGACCGCATCCTTGGCCTTCATGCTGGCAATGATCTTGGCGACCGACTTGGCGCGGGCCGCCTCGGCCGGATCGACCGGCGCCTCGACCTTGGCGGGCGCCGCGGCCGGCGGGGCCGGGGCCGGCTTGGCCGCGGTCGAGTCCGCCGCCGAGTCCGGGGCGGTCGCCGCGGTGGCGGTGGCCGGCGGCGGTGCCGCCGTGCTGTCGGCCAGCGAATCCTTGGCGATCGCGGCCCGAGGCGGCGAGACCTTGGTGATGAACCAGGTCGTCGTCGCGGTCGCCACCAGGAAGGCGAACAGGGCCAGCACCAGGGTCTGTTTCATCGGCCCGGCATCCCTCGCGGCCGCCCGGCGATCTCATCCATCGTCTTCTGCTCGTCGCGGTTCTGCTCGCCCTGCCAGGCCGCTTTCTGGTGCTCCTTGAGCCGTTCGAGCGTCTTCCGGTCGCGGCGGGCGTCGGCCAGCCGTTCCCGTTCCTGGTCGGCCTGCTTCCGGGCCTCGGCCCGGGCCCGTTCGGCGTCCTCGAGTTGACTGGCGGCCGCGGCGCTGGTCAGGTGGAGCGCCCGGAGGACCCCGGCGTTGGTGACCTGGCCGGCGGGCGGCGTCACGCGGTCGCCGATCCGGGCGACGTAGTTCTGCTGATCGTCGCAGAGCCGATCGAGGTCGGCCTCGGTGCGGGCCGCCTCGCTCATGACGCGGGCCTGCTGCTGCTCGGCCTCTTCGCGGAGCCGGAGCAGCCGTTCGAGCCGGAACGAGAACGCCTTCATTTGGCGCCTCCGAGGGCCTGCCGGGCCCGATTGGCCAGCTCACGGACCCGGAAACGCGTCGCATCGAGGTCGCCCTTGTCCTCGGGCGCCTGCCGGAGAATGCCGAGCAGTTCGGGTCGAATCGCGACCGCGGTGTCGAGATGCCGATCGGTGCCGGGCTTGTACGCCCCGACCGTGATCAGGTCTTCCTGGTTGCGATACGTCGCCTCGAGCGCGAGGAGGACGTTGGCGGCGTCGAGGTCCTCGCGGGCCGTGACCTGATCGCGAACCCGGCTGACGCTGTCGAGGGCATCGATGGCCGGGAAGTGCTTCTGATTCGCGAGCCGCCGGGACAGCACGATGTGGCCGTCGAGGATCGACCGGGCCGAGTCCGCGACGGGTTCGTTGAAGTCGTCGCCCTCGACCAGCACGGTGTAGAGGCCGGTGATCGACCCCTTCCGCCCGGTGCCGGCGCGTTCGAGCAGGCGCGGGAGCGACGCAAAGACCGACGGCGGATAGCCCTTGGTCGTGGGCGGTTCCCCGATCGAGAGCCCCACCTCGCGCCACGCCATGGCCACCCGGGTGACGGAGTCCATCATGAGGAGCACGTCCTTGCCGGCGTCGCGGAAGTACTCCGCGATGGCGGTGGCCACGAGGGCCCCGGTGGCCCGGACGACGGCGGCCTGATCGCTGGTCGCGACGATGATGACGCTCCGCTTGAGGCCTTCGGGGCCCAGGTCGCGCTCGATGAACTCGCGGACCTCGCGTCCCCGTTCGCCGAGGAGCGCGATGACGTTGACGTCGGCGCTGGTGTGGCGCGCGATCATCCCGAGCAGCACGCTTTTCCCGACCCCGCTGCCGGCCATGATCCCGATCCGCTGTCCGCGGCCGACGGTCAGGAAACCGTCGATGGCCCGGACCCCGGTCGAGAGAGCGGATTGAATCCGGTTCCTCTCGAGGGGGCCCGGTGGTTCGGCCGACAGCGGATAGCGCCGGGTCACCCCGATCGGCCGGTCCGAATCGATCGGGCGTCCGAGCCCGTTGAGGACCCGGCCGATCAGCCCCTCGCCCACCTCGGCGTAGAGCGACCGGCCCAGCGGGACCACGACGTCGCCCGGGTGGATCCCGTCGAGATCGCCGAGCGGCATCAGCATGATCCCGCGGTCGTGGAACCCGACCACCTGGGCCAGGACGCCCACATCGCCGCTGACCAGGATCCGGCACACCTCGCCGACGGCCACCTCGAGTGAGGTGGCCTCCACGATCTGCCCGATCACCCGGGTCACGCGTCCGTGGACGGCGAACCGGGGGGTCTGGGCGATCGCCACGCCGATGTCAGTCGCCTGCCAGTCGTTCATACAAGGTCCGAAGAGCGACATCCGCCCGACCGTCGACGAGACGTTCGGGGCTCACCAGCCGGAAACTGCCGCGATCGAGCACCGGATCGGTGACCCAGTGCACCGGAATGGCCCGGCCGTCGGGCTCACTCAGCGCCAGCGTGTTGGACAACACTTCGACGTCGGCCGGGCTGGCGTGGATCTCGACCGGCGATCCCGCCGGGAGCAACGCCACCGCGCGCCGGACCAGGGGTTCGAGCACGGTCGGGTCGGCGCTCACTTCCCGTTCGAGCAGCCACCGGGCGACCGAGAGGCCGAGCGCGGCGAGGTTCGACTCCGCCCGGTGCCGGACGCTCCCGAGTTCCCGTTCGATCTCGCTCACCAGCCGACCCAGGGCCTCGCGCGCGGGCTGCAACTCGGCCCGGGCCTGGGTCACCCCGGCCTGGAACCCGTCGTCGAAGCCGGCCTCGCGGGCGTCGGCCACCGGATCGACCACCTCCGGTTCCTCCCCGTCGACCGCCGGCCGCAACTCGGGCGGCCCCCAGAGACCGGTACCGGTCGGCGGCGGCGCCGTGGCCCAGGCTGGAAGGCGCGGTTCAGGCGATGACATCGTCGTCGCCCCCGCGACCGCTGATCATGATCTCGCCCTGGTCCTCGAGGTTCCGCATGACCTCGATGATCCGGGTGTGGGCGCCCTCGACGTCGCGGACCTTGACCGGTCCCATGAACTCGAGCTCTTCCTTGAGCGCCGCGGCGGCCCGTTCCGACATGTTGGTGAAGATGTGCTGCTTGAGTTCGTCGCTCGCCGCCTTGAGGGCCAGGGCGAGTTCCTTGGAATCGATCTCGCGGAGCAGCCGCTGAATGGCCCGGCCGTCGAGGAGCTTGAGGTCCTCGAAGACGAACATCAGGTTCTTGACCTGGGTGGCGATTTCGGGACTCTTCTTGTCGATGCACTCGAGGAGCGACTTCTCGAGCGAGCCGCCGGTCAGGTTGAGCACCTTGGCGACCGTCGACGGTCCGCCCGAGGTGGTCATTTCCTGGCTCAGTGACAGGTCGGTCTTGCTGGCCAGCCCGGCCTCGACCAGCGCGAGCATTTCGGGCGAGATCTTGTCCATCCGCGCCACGCGGTAGAGGACATCGCCCGCCAGATCGGGATCCATGCCGGCGATGACGCTGGCCGACTGGCGCGTGTCGAGGTGGGCCAGGATCAGCGCGATGGTCTGCGGATGCTCGCCCCGGAGCACTCCGGTCAGCAGTTCGGGCGCGGCCTTTCGGAGCCGCCGGAGGCCCGTGTCGGCGATCTGCTCCTGGATCTTCTCCAGGATCACCTTGGCCCGCTGGGTCCCGAGCGCCTTCTCGAGGATCTCCTGCGCCACCAGGACACCGCCTCGGGCCGCCGCTTCGGCGGCCTGGAACAGGCCGCGGAACTCGGTCAGCACCGACTGGACAGTGTCCGTCTCGACCGCCTTGGTCAGCGCGATTTCCCGGCTCAGCTCCTCGACCTCGGTGGGCGTGAGCAGCTTCATGATCTCGGCCGCGGTATCGTTGCCGAGGGTCATGCAGAGAATCGCCGCCTTCCGGGTACCGGTCAGCGGGGTCGCGGTCTCGTTTCGGGCCAGGGCCATGCTCACCACCGAATCACCGCCTCAACCGTCATTGGTTGGTTCCTTCCGCCATCCAGGCCCGAACGGCCTGCGCCATCAGTTCCGGCCGCTGCTGGGTTTCCTCGACCACCCGGTTCTTGAGGAGAACCGTTTCCGGCGGCGGCCCCAACGGCGGGACCGTGTTCTCGATGCTCGGGGCCAGTTGCGCCCGGCTGGCCGCGGTCCCGGGCGCCCGGGTCGGCTGGAGCGCCTTGATGGTCTTGAGCGCGACGATGAGGAGCGCGATGATCGCGACCAGCCCGATGGCCGGGCGGGCGAACCGTTCCACCAGCCCGAGCAGGTCGCGCGGCGGCGCGGCCGCCACGGTATCGATCGGAATCACCTCGAAGGGCACCGCTCGCACCGTCAGGCGGTCACCGCGGACGCTGTCGTAGCCGACGGCGTTCCGGACCAGGGCGTCGACGCTGGCGATCCGATCGGCGACCGGCGTCCGGCTGGCGGTGTCCGCCTGGATGGCCCGCTCGTCGAGGAGAACCGACACGGTAAGCCGGGTGACGCCTCCGCCCGCGGAGAGCATCTTC
>JAEUJH010000632.1 GCA_016794825.1 Gemmatimonadota bacterium | reverse complement strand
TCGCGGTGAAGCATGCCGCGACGGGTATCGGCGTCGATGATGATGGTCCGATAGCCGGCGATCGCGAACGAGAGCGCCAGGTTGGCGGCCACGGTCGACTTGCCGTCGCCGGGGCTCGGGCTCGAGATCGTGAGCCGGATCGGTTCGCCGTCCGGGAGACTGTAGGTGATGTTGAGGCGGATCGACCGGAACGCCTCGGTGGCCGCGGCCGTCTCCTGCTTGGTGCGGTTGCGCCGGCCCAAGGCCGGCACGGCGCCAAGAATGGAGAGGCCGAGCTCCGCCATGGCCTGTTCCGGATAGCGGAACCTCGGGTCGAGTCGATCGAAGAGGATCGCGAGCCCGACCCCGAGGCCGAGACTCCCGAAGATGGCGATCATCAGGATCTGCCAACTCCGGTTCTTGGTCGGGCGCACCGGGGCCACGGCGCGGTCGAAGAACGTCACGTCCGGGATCGCGCTCATTGCCGCGAGCCGGGCTTCGTCGTACCGGTTCTGGAGATTCCGATAGAGCGCCTCGGCGCTCTGGACGTCGCGAGTCAGGCGGCTCTCGGTGATCGTCCGGGTCGGCATCGAGCGGAGTTCGCTGCCGGTTCCGTTGATCCGCTGGTCGAGGTCGTCTTCCTTGGCCTTGAGCCGGCGAATCAGCGCGTTGGCGTAGGCCGGGATGGTCTGCTGGCGGAGTTCGGTGATCCGATCGAGCAGGTCCTTGACGATCTTGTTCTCGTCGGTGTAACGGACTCGGGCGGTCCGAAGCTCGGCCTCGGTGACGCTCAGGCTCTCGAGGACGCGGCCGAGATCCGTGGCCGCCTGGACGGCGGGGATCGTCTTGAAGGCGTCGACGGCCAGTTCGCCGGCAATCGCGTCGCGAAGGACCCGCTCGAGGTCCTTGCGATCCCGCCGGGTCTGGTCGAGTTCCTGCTTGAGCGAGAAGAACGTCCCGAGGGCCGAGTTCTGGGTCAGGGTGATCCCGGGCGCGACGGGCGCGGTTTCACTCGGCAGCGTGATGGTGTTGACCCGGAAGCCCTGGAGCGACCCTTCCGCGTCCCGAAGCCGGGTCGAGGCGGTGGTCAACTGGCTGTCGATGGTGGTGACCAGCTCGTTCAGCTTGTCGCGCTTGAGGGCGGCGGCCTGCTCGACGAACTCGTCACCGAGCGCGTTGAGGGTCGCGGCGATCCGGCGGCGGTCCCGGCCGGCCAGCGAGACGCGGAGGAAGTTGCCTCCCTCGGGCAGTCGGGTCACCAGATTGTCCCGGAGCTGGCTCGACGCGTCGCGCGGCTGCGAAATCCGGAACTTGATCGTCCGGTCCTTGCCGAGGGCCCGGGCGGTCGGCGCCCAGAGGAACCCGAACTTCCGGCCGACCGAATCGCCGACGAATCCGCTGTCGTCGATCCCGGCGCCGCGGATGGTCCGCTTCAGCGTCCAGCGGCGCCCGGGACCGTCGACCGCCAGTTCGAACGGCCCACCAGCGAAGGTCGAATCGAGGGTAAAGCCCTCGAAGACCGGTTCGTCGGCAGGCGACTCGGGCGTGACGTAGAGGTGGAGCTTCAAGACGACCGGATCGAGCACCGCATACGACTTGAGCAGATCGACCCAGTTGTTGTTCTGGAGGAGGCCACTGGCCTGGATCGGTCCACCCTGGCCCCGGTTGGGGGTCTGGATGAAGATCGTGGCCGAGGTTTCGTACTGGGGCTTGAGGAGCCGGGTGGCCACGTAGCCGCCGGCCGTACCGGCGGCCGCGATGGCCAGGATCATCCACTTGTAGCGGTTGAGCGCATTGAGGATCCGGCGGACCTGCTGGGTGGCCGATTGCCCTCCGGACGCCTCGAGCGCGGGGGCTTCGTAGGCAGTCAGCGCCCCAGCCGGGCTGGGGGTGATATCCGACGGGTTGTACGGTACCAGCGGTTTACTCATAGTCCCTTGCCTCGAGAGTACCGGAGCGACGCTCGTCGCGGTCTCGGCCCTACGGACTCCCCGTCCGTTCCGGATTCCGATCCGATCCGCAATACGCAAAGACGGGACCGGGATCGCGGGACTGGCCGAGTC
>JAEUJH010000778.1 GCA_016794825.1 Gemmatimonadota bacterium | reverse complement strand
GGGTCGTGCCACGGCTGCGGCACCACGCCTGGATCGATGAAGTCGGGGCCCATGATGATCGGCAGCAGGAGCGCCAGATCCGCCACCGACCGCGCGATCGGTCCGATCTGCTGGAACCCGTCCTGGACGCCACCGAACGGGTATACGTGTCCGGTGCGCGGCACCCGGCCCGCCGTTGGCTTGAGCCCGGCCACCCCGCAGAAATGCGAGGGCAGCCGGATGCTCCCGCCATAGTCGCTCCCGATGTCGAACGCGGCCCCGCCAGCCGCCACGATCGCGGCCGCGCCGCCGCTGCTGCCGCCCGACGTCCGACTCGGATCGTACGGGTTGCTCGTCCGCCCGTAGATCAGGTTGTCGGACTCGAACGAGAGCGTCAGTTCGGGCGTGTTGGTCTTGCCGAGGAGGATCGCGCCCGCCCGGCGGAGTCGATCGACCACCGTGGCGTCCGCCGTCGGGACGAATCCCTTCCGACCGAGGGTACCCCCGGTCGTGACGAGCCCGGCGGTGTCGAGCGAATCCTTGATCGTCATCGGGACGCCGTGCATCGGACCGAGTCGATCGCCGCGAGCCAGGGCGGCATCGAGTTCTCGCGCTCGGGCCAGGGCCCCCGTCGGATCGACCTGCACGACCGCGTTGAGGCGAGGATTGACGGCTTCGATCCGCGCCAGGCAGGCCCGGACCAGTTCCTCCGCCGACACTCGCTTCTTCGCGACGGCGTCTGCCATGGCGCCGGCCGACGAAAACTCGATCGGGTCGGCCAGCCCGGAGGCTGCTGGCGCCGCGGATCGGCACCCGCTTGCCATGGTCAGCGTCGCGACGCCGCCGATCATGGCGAGGAGATCGCGGCGGGAAAACGGCTCGGGAGTAGTGGGCGTCATCGGCTGGGCTCCGGGTCTGACGGTAATTGACGGCCGATTTCCCGTTCCCGCCAGAGCGCGTAGATGGCGGGGATCACCGCCAGCGTCAGGATGGCGCTGCTCACCATCCCGCCCACCATCGGCGCCGCGATCCGTTTCATGACGCTGGCGCCCGCGCCCCCGCCCCAGAGGATCGGAAGCAGGCCCGCGATGATTGCCGCCACGGTCATCATCTTCGGCCGGACCCGCTCGACGGCGCCCTCGACGATCGCGTCGCGGAGGTCTCTGGCGGTCGGTTGCCGGCCGGCGCCGCTCCGGCTCCGCCACGCCTGGTCGAGGTAGAGCAGCATCACCACGCCCGTTTCCGCCGCCACCCCGGCCAGGGCGATGAACCCGATCGCCACCGCCACCGACCAGTTGTAGCCCAGCGCCCAGACCAGCCACACCCCGCCCACCAGCGCGAACGGCAGGGAGAGCATCACCAGCAGGGTCTCGCCGACGTTCCGGAAGTTGAGGTAGAGGAGCAGGAAGATCACCAGGAGCGTGGCCGGCACGACTACCCGCATCGACTCCCGGGCCCGCACCAGGTACTCGTACTGCCCGCTCCAGGCCAGTCGGTACCCCGCCGGCAACGTCACCATCCGCGAAATCATGTCCTTCGCCTCGGCGACGTATCCGCTGATGTCGCGCCCCGCCACGTCGACGTAGACCCACGCGGTCGGGACCGCGTCCTCGGTCCGGACCACCATCGGACCGGTGGTCTGCCGAATCGTCGCGACCTGGCCGAGGGGCACGAAGGCCTCCGCCGCGGCCGGTCCGGCTCGCGCCGCCATTCCCATCGGCCCGCCCGTCGATCGCGGGTTCGAGCCCGCGTCATGCGCGGTCGGAACCAGGACGGCGGCCAGTCGCTCCGGGGTGTCGCGGAGTTCCTGGGGATACCGGAGGCGGACGCCATAACGCTCGCGCCCTTCTACGGTCTGGGTGATGGTCATGCCGCCCACCGCCGTCGCGATGACCTGCTGGACGTCGCCCACGTTGAGACCGTGCCGGGCCGCGGCGGCCCGGTCGATGTCGATGTCGAGGTAGAACCCCGACTCGGCCCGCTCGGCAAAGACGCTCCGAGTGCCGGGTACCATCCGGACCATCTCCTCGACCTCGCGCCCGAGGCGCTCCAGCGTGGCCAGGTCCGGTCCGAAGATTTTGATCCCGACCGGTGTCCGGATTCCGGTGGCCAGCATGTCGATCCGACCCCGGATCGGCATCGTCCACGCGTTGGTCACGCCCGGCATCCGGACGGCGCTGTCCATGATCGAGATGAGCCGGTCCATCGTCAGGCCTGGCCGCCAGGCCGACTCCGGCTTGAGC
>JAEUJH010000709.1 GCA_016794825.1 Gemmatimonadota bacterium | reverse complement strand
CCGTCACCGGTGACACCCTGCTGGCGGACTCGGCCATCGTCAACCTGAACCTGCCGGTCAACATCGGCGGCAAGTGGATCCGGCGCCGGCTCGGGGCCCATTCGTCGGTCACCCCGGTCCGCAACACGATCGCCGCCGGCGGCGACGCGGAATACTGGATCCCGCTCGGCAAGAACCCGAATTTCAAGGGCGTCATCTACGTCACCGGCGACGTCGCGATCAGTGGCCGGCTCCGCGGCCGCGTCTCCGTCGTCACCACCGGCAACATCGTGCTGGCCGACGACTTCCAGTACTGGACGACCCCGGGCACGAACTGCAGCGAAACCGGCGACATCTTCGGCGCGATCAGCGGCTCGAACGTCGTCATCCAGGACAACAACGTCCAGGTCCCGTTCAAGGTCCGGAACGTCGGTGCCACGACCGGCGCCGTCTATCGGGGCGGATTCGACGACACCCCGGCCGACGAGAACTACCACCTGTTCATGATCATGATCGGCAACTATGGTGGCGACATCCCCGGGATCCCGGTTTACACCGGGCCCGCCGGCCCCGCGATTCCGGGCACCCTGCCGGATCGATGCGCCGATGCCGCCTCCGGCTGCATCCGAGTCACCGGCGGGATGGGACTCGGCCGGATCGACTGGTGGACCTATTGGCCGGTCGGACACAGTAACTCTTCCGGCTGGGCCGAGCGCCACGCGTACGACCCCTGCGGCGCGTCGAACCCGCCGCCGTACTTCCCGACCACCGGGCGGTACGTGAAGAGCCGCTACTACGAGGTCGACCCCGTGTGGCTCAACCAGACCACCGTGGCGAGCTACTTCCGGGAACTCCAGAGCCGTTAGTCCGGCCCCGCGGAAAACCAGAACGGGTGGGTCCCTCGAGGGACCCACCCGTTTCCGTTGTGGTCGACCGCCCGCCGGGCGAGGCCGCTAGCGGACCTCGATGATCTGATCCCGCCGGGTGCCGACACTGACGTACCGAATCGGGGTCTCCGCCAGCCGCTCGAGCCGATCCAGGTACCGTCGAGCCGCGGCGGGCAGGTCGGCCATGGTCCGGGCGTCGGCCGTCGAGGCGCGCCAGCCCTCCATCGTCTCGAACACCGGCGTCGCCCGCTCCAGGGCGGCCACGTCCGATGGCATTTCGTCTACCCGGTGGCCGTTCAGGGTGTAGGCCACGCCCACCGGGATCCGATCGAACCCGTCGAGGACGTCGAGCTTCGTGACCGCGAGCCCGGTCAGCCCGTTGACCCGGGCCGCGTACCGGACCACCACCGTATCGAACCAGCCGCAGCGGCGGGGCCGCCCGGTCACCGCCCCGAACTCATGGCCGATCCGCCGCAGTTCCTCCTCCAGCGGCCCCTCGGCCAGCGTGGGAAGGGGCCCGTTGCCCACCCGGGTGGTGTAGGCCTTCACGACGCCGAGGACGCCCTGGATGGAGGTCGGTCCGAGGCCGGCCCCGACGGCCGCCCCGCCCGCCGTGGTGTTCGACGACGTGACGAACGGGTAGGTCCCGTGGTCGACGTCGAGGAGCGACCCCTGGGCCCCCTCCAGAAGGACGCTTTTTCCGGCCCTGAGGGCCCGATGGAGGGCCAGGCCGGCATCGCCGGCCATGGCTGCCAGCCGGGGCCCCACGGCCCGGAGAAGGGCAACGTGCTCGTCCAGCGAGGCCCGCTCGGCCATCCCGGCCAGGGCCAGGATCTGGTTGGCCCGGTGGATCCGCTCCGGCAGGAGCGACTCGAGGTGGGCCGGATCGAGGACCGCCCCGACCCGGATGCCCCGCCGGCCGTACTTGTCCTCGTACGCCGGCCCGATCCCCCGCTTGGTCGTCCCGATGTTCTGGCTCTGCTCGGCCGCCAGATCGAGGAGCTTGTGATAGGGCAGGACCAGATGGGCCCGGTCCGACACCAGGATCCGTCCCTCGGTGCCGATGCCGCGGGCCGCCAGGCCGTCGAGTTCGGCAAAGAAGCTCTCGGGGTCGATGACCACCCCGTTGCCGAGCACGCAGGTCGTGGTCGGATGGAGGATGCCGCTCGGGATGAGCCGGAGGATGAACTGCGACTCGCCGATCACCACGGTATGCCCCGCGTTGGCCCCGCCCTGATACCGGACCACCAGATCGGCCCGCTCCGAGAGCACGTCGACCAGTTTGCCCTTCCCCTCGTCGCCCCACTGGGCGCCGACCACCACCAGACAGCGAAGGTTCTCGCCGAACATCACCGCCTCCCCCCCTTCGACGTTGCCGAGCCGTCGGCGTCGGCACTGCCAAGCGCCCGGGCGGTCTGGGCCGCGATCGTCCCCGCCTTGACCAGTTCCGCCAGGTGCTGTTCGTAGGTCTGCATCCCGCTCTTCCCGTAGTGCTTGGCCATCTGGAGCTTGACCTCGAGCACCCGGGCCGGGTCCTTGAGCGCGTCGCGGATCGGTGCCGACGGAATCAGGATCTCGGCCACCAGGACCCGGCCTTCCCCGTCCTTGCGGGGCAGCAGCTGCTGCGACACGATCCCCGCCACCGCCTCCGAGAACCGGATCCGGCCGATGTCGCGCTCTTCGCGCGGCATCAGGGCGTGCACCTGGGCGATCGTCGTCATGACGTCCGGGGTCGGCATCGCGGCGATGACCAGCCGGCCGGTCTCGGCGGCCTTGATGGCGGTGTCCAGCGTTTCGGGATCATGGACGTCGCCCACCATGATCACGTCCGGGTCCTGACGCAGCGCGGCCCGGACCCCAACCCCGAGCGACGGCGTGTCGATCCCGACCTCCCGTTGGGTCACCGAGCACTTGATGTCGCGATGGAGGAACTCGATCGGATCCTCGATCGTGACGATGTGGCGCTGGAAGTGCTGGTTCATGTGGTGGAGCATGGCGGCCACGGTGGAACTCTTGCCGCTCCCGCTCACGCCCGTGACCAGCACCAGCCCGCTCCGGGCCTCGGCCAGATTGCGGATGGCGTCGGGCAGGCCGAGCTGTTCCGGCGTCGGGATCCCGAAGGGAATGACCCGCATCACGATCATGAACGACGATCGCTGCCGCAGCAGATTGACCCGGAACCGGCCGACCCCGGGCAACCCCCAGGAGCAGTCGTAGTCGAGCAGTTCGTCGATCCGGTTCCGATCCGAGTCGCTGGCCATGAGTTTGAGCGCCACGGCCCGGGTCTGCTCCGGTGTGAGCCGCTGCTTGGTGAGCGGCACCAGCTTGCCGTCGATCCGGGCGCGGAACAGATCGCCCGCCTTGATGTGGAGATCGGAGGCTCCGCGATCCACCGCGGCCTTGATGATCCGCTCGATCGGCACGCTCGACATGGCCTACCCCTGAATCACGGGAAGAAAGCCCATCCGTCGCTCGACCCCTCGCATCGTGTCCACCGCCAGCGCCCGGGCCCGTTCCGCCCCGCGGGCGATGGCTCGATCCACCCCGCTCCGGTCCGCTCGCAGGGCCTCGCCCCGCTCCCGGATCGGCGCGAGCTGCGCCGTGACGGTGTCGGCCAGCACCCGCTTGCACTCGAGGCATCCCCACCCAGCCGAGCGGCACTTGTCCGCCACCGCCGTGACCGTCTCGGCCGGCGAAAAATGCTGATGCAGGGTGTAGAGGTTGCACAGCTCCGGCGTACCCGGATCCTTCTTGGTCTTCCGGGCCGGATCGGTCTTGGCCGGCTTCAGCTTGTCCCAGATCTGCTCCGGGGTCTCGAAGATCCCGATGGTGTTGCCCAGGCTCTTCGACATCTTGGCCTCGCCGTCGAGGCCCATGATCCGCTTGGCCGGCGTCAACAACGGCTGCGGCTCCGGGAAATACGGTTCGTCGGGCGCGAACTCGGCGTTCCAGGCCCGGGCCACGTCGCGCGAGAGTTCGAGGTGCTGGACCTGATCCTCGCCCACCGGCACCTTGTTGGCGCGATAGAGCAGGATGTCGGCGGCCTGGAGGACCGGGTACATCAACAAGCCGGCCGGGACCCGCTCCATCCGCTGGGACTTATCTTTGAATTGCGTCATCCGCTCGAGTTCGCCGATCCCGGTCACGTTGGTGAAGAACCACATGAGCCGGGTGTGTTCGGGAACGTGCGACTGCGCGAAGATGATCGACCGCTCCGGATCGAGTCCGGCGGCCATCAGCGAAACCAGCATCTCCCGGGTCCGCTCCGCCAGCGTCGCCGGATCGTACTTGACGGTCAGGACGTGGAGATCGACCGCGCAGTACAGGCACTCGTACCGGTCCTGGAGCTCGACCCAGTTCTTGACCGCCCCGAGCCAGTTGCCAATGTGCAGTTCGCCGGTCGGCTGGATGCCGGAGAAGACGCGATCCATCGCTGCCCTTGGGGAATGAGAACGGGCGCGCCGCATTCACGACCCGCCCGTTGGGGCAAACTAGTCGGCTTCCGGGAAGCAAGCAAGATGAACTCAGCCTTGGACTTAACCCGCGTGGCCACGGCGGCCGCCCAGCGCGCGGCCACTCACCTCCGGGCCATCCGCCGCCCCCGGAACCCCGCCGATTGGGACCGCAAGGCGCACAACGACTTCGTCACCGACGCGGATCGAGCGGCCGAGGAGATCATCGCGGCATCGCTCCTCGGGGCCATCCCGGGCGCCACGATCCTCGGCGAGGAACTCTCGCCCGACGGACGGCGCGACGGCCTGGTCTGGATCGTCGACCCGATCGACGGCACCACCAACTTCGTCCATGGGTTTCCGAACTGGGCCGTCTCGATCGCGGCCGAAGTGGATGGCGTCCTCGAGGCGGGCGTGGTCCTTCACGTCGAGGCCGATCGGCGCTACCACGCCGCCCGCGGCTACGGCGCCTGGCGCGACGGGGAGCGGTTGACCGTCTCGCCGCTGTCCGATCCGGCCCATGCGCTGATCGGCACCGGCTTTCCGTTCAAGCACCCGGAACACCTGACCCGGTATCTCCGCCAGTTTGCCCAAGTCGCGCCCGCCACCGCCGGGATCCGCCGCGCGGGGTCGGCCGCGCTCGATCTCTGCTGGGTGGCCGAGGGGACCTTCGACGGGTTCTGGGAGCTGATGCTCGCCCCGTGGGACATGGCGGCGGGGATCGTGCTGGTGCGGGAGGCGGGCGGCGTGGTGTCGGATCTGGAGGGGGAGACCACCGGCGCGGGGCATACCGGCCTCGTGGCCGGCAACCCCGCCATTCACGCCTGGCTGCTCGAGATCGCGAAGGGATGAACGGCGCGGAGGGGCGGGACCTGTCGGTTACGCCCGATCAGGCCGGCATCGTCAGGATCCGCGGACCGTTCCGGGTCACCGCCACCGTGTGCTCGAAGTGGGCCGCCAGCGATCCATCGGCGGTCACCACCGTCCACTTGTCCGGCAGCAGCTTGGTCTTGTAGTCGCCCATGGTGATCATCGGCTCGATCGCGATGGTCATCCCTTCGAGCAGCCGTTCGCCCCGCTTCGGCTTCCCGTGATTGGGCACCTGCGGATCCTCGTGCATCTTGGTGCCGACGCCGTGGCCCACCAACTCCCGGATCACGCCGTAGCCCCCGGCCTCCGACACGGTCTGGACCGCATGGCCGATGTCGCCAATGTGATTCCCGAGCCGCGCCTGTTCGATCCCGGCCATCAGCGCCTGCCGGGTCGTTTCGAGGAACCGCTCGGTTTCCGGCGGGACGTGCCCGACCGGGACCGTGATCGCGCTGTCGGCGTGGAACCCCTCCACGCAGACCCCGCAGTCGATGCTGACGATGTTCCCCTCGCGGAGGATCCGCTTGGGCGACGGGATGCCGTGGACGACTTCCTCGTTGACCGAAATGCAGAGGCTCTTGGGGAAACCGTAGAGGCCCTTGAACGACGGCTTGGCGCCGGGATGGCTCCGAATGAACTTCTCCGCCTCGCGATCGAGGTCTTCGGTGGAAATCCCGGGCTTGACCAGCCCCCGGCAGAGGTCGAGGGTGGCAAAGACGATGGCGCCGGCCCGGGCCATCGTGTCGACCTCGCGGGGGGACTTGAGCGTAACCATGCTCGAAATCTACCGCCCCACGGCCTGGCGGACCCGCTCCGCGATGTCCTCGACCGAACCGACGGCCGGAATTCGCGTCACCCCGCCCCGGGCCTCGTACCAGTCGAGGACCGGCGCCGTCTGCTCCCGGTAGGCGGTCAGGCGCCGCTGCACCGCCGCCGGATCGTCGTCCGCCCGGCCCTCGATGGTCCGCCGCCGTTCGATCCGCGCCAGGACTTCCTGGTCGGTGACGTCGAAGAAGAGCACCAGGTCCATCTTGCGACCCATGCCGGCCAGGAGGCGCGCCACGCCTTCCGCCTGCGGAATGGTCCGGACCACGCCGTCGAAGATCACGCCCCGGCTGGAGGTGGGCCGGGCCAGTTCCTCGCCCACGATCCCCATGATGATCTCATCGCTCACCAGCGCGCCGGACTCCATCACGGCCTTGGCCTTGAGGCCCAGCGGGGTCCCGTTCTTGACCGCGTCGCGGAGCAGATCGCCGGTGGCGATCTTGGGAATCCCGAGCCGCTCGGCCAGCAGGACGCCCTGCGTTCCCTTCCCCGCCCCCGGCGCCCCCATCAACAAGATGTCCATAAGAACCTCGCTCCTTCTAAAATCACGGGGGCGGACTCATCATCCGCCCCCCGCTGTGTCGTGACTCCGATTCCGTCGTCGGTCAGATGAACCGCTGCTGCCGCCCCCGGAACTTGACCCGACCGGTCTTCATGAAGCTGTCGTACTTCCGCAGGGTCCGATGCTGCTCGATCTGGGCGATCGTGTCGAGGAGCACGCCGACCACGATCAGCACCGAGGTCCCGCCGAAGGCCGACTGATACCCGAACTTCCGCGCCACGATGGTCGGGATGATGGCGATCAGGGCCAGGAACAGCGATCCCGGCAGCGTGATCCGCCCGAGCACCTGGTCGATGTAGTCGGCGGTGGCCGCGCCGGGCTTCACGCCCGGAATGAACCCGCCCTGCTTCTTGAGGTTCTCCGACAGGTCGACCGAGTTGAAGATGATCGACGTGTAGAAGTAGCTGAACAGCACCACCATCGCCGCGAAGACCAGGTCGTAGGGGAGATCGCCGGGGGTGAAGAAGTTGGCGATGTCCGTCAGGGTCTGGTTCCGGGTGAAGTTGGCGATCGTGCTCGGCATGATGATGATCGTCTGGGCAAAGACGATCGGCATCACGCCGGCGGTGATCAGCCGGATCGGAATGAAGGTCTTCTGGCCTTCCCGGACGCGTCCCCGCCCCATGACCTTCCTGGGGATCTGGATCGGCACCCTCCGGGCGGCGATGGTCATGGCCACCACCGCGGCGATGGCGCCGACGGCCAGCAGGACGATGATCAGGGCGCCGCCGAAGCTGACGCCGCCGACCCGGACCTGCTCGATCAGCTGGAAGGTCGAGGGCCAGAGCCGCTCGATGATCGACACGGCGATCAGGAGGCTCATCCCGTTGCCGATGCCCCGTTCGGTGATCTGCTCACCGAGCCACATGATGAAGATGGCGCCCACGGTGAGGGTGAACCACATCGTGAGCCGGGCGGTGAAGCCGGGATTGACGATGGCGCCGGGAATCGACTCGGTAAAGGCGGTGAAGGTGATCGCCTGCGAGAAGGCGATCACGATCGTCATGTACCGGGTCCACTGGGTCAGCTTCTTCTTGCCGTCCTCGTCCTTCTGCATCTTGCTCACGGTCGGGAAGATCCCGCCGAGGAGCTGGAAGATGATCGAGGCCGAGATGTACGGCATGATCCCGAGCGCGAAGATGGTGGCCCGGTAGAGGCCGCCGCCCAGGGTGTCGTAGAGCTGGAAGAACGTGCTGGCGCCCTGGTTCTGGTTGATGAACGCCTGGAGGGCGCCGGCGTTGACGCCGGGGGCCACGATGTGCGCGCCGATCCGGTAGATCAGGATCGCGATCAGCGTGAACGTGAGTTTCCGTTTCAGCTCCTCGTCGATCCCGAGCGAGGGGAGCTGGGCGGCCGGGGCGGTCACGTTACGCCTCGACTTTTCCGCCGGCGGCCTCGATCTTGGCCTTGGCCGCGCCGGAGATCGAGATACCCTTGACGGTAAAGGCCCGCGTCACCTCGCCGGTGGCGAGCAGCTTGACCGGCTCCGACGGCTTCCGGATGAGGCCGGCGGCCGCGAGCGTCTCGGGGGTCAGGGCGTCGCCCTCGACCTTGCCGAGTTGCTTCAGGTTGACCACCTGGCTGATCTCCTTGAACGGGTTGGTGAAGCCCCGCTTCGGGAGCCGCCGGAACATCGGCATCTGCCCGCCCTCGAACCCCGGATTGGTCGAACCGCCGGTCCGGGCCTTGTGACCCTTGTGGCCCTTGCCGGACGTCTTGCCCAATCCACTCCCAATGCCCCGGCCGACCCGCTTGCGCGGCACGTTGCTGCCCTTGGCCGGCTTCAGGTTGGAGAGCGTGATTTTCGTCGTCATGTGCTCCTGCAATCCTTTCCAGGGGGACCAGCGTCGAAGGCCAGCCGGGAGACTCCGGCCAGCCCGGGACCCGTCCGCCCGTCTACGCCTTCCGGACCTCGACCATGTGGCGGACCTTGAACAGCATCCCCCGCACGCCGGCGTTGTTGACCACCTCGACCTCGGCCTGGTGCTTGTGAAGGCCCAGAGAGGCCAGGGTCCGCCGCATGGTGTCGGGCCGCCCGATCGACGACCGGATCTGCTTGACCTTGAGCCGCGCGGCTTCCTGTTCGGTCGGGATGACCGCCGCGTGATAGGCCGGGCCCTGACGCCCGACCGCCGGATTCCGTCCCATGACTTACCCCTCCTGCCGCGGCTTGTAGGGCAGCGCATCGGCCTCGATGCCCCGCTCCCGCGCCACCTGCTTGACCGACACGAGCGACCGGAGACCGGCCATCGTGGCCCGCACCATGTTGTGCGGATTGTTCGAGCCGAGGCTCTTGGTCAGAATGTCGGTGATCCCGGCGCACTCGAGCACCGCCCGGACCGCGCCCCCGGCGATCACGCCGGTGCCGGTCGCGGCCGGCTTGAGCAGGACCTGACCCGCGCCATGCCGCCCGTTGACCTCATGCGGAATGGTCGACCCGGTCCGGGGAATCTCCGTCATCGACCGCTTGGCGGCGTCGACGGCCTTGCGGACCGCTTCGGACACTTCATTGGCCTTGCCCGTGGCGAACCCGACCCGGCCCTTGCCGTCGCCGACGGCCACCAGGGCGTTGAACGAGAACCGCCGGCCGCCCTTGACGACCTTGGCCACGCGATTGATGTCGACCACCTTCTCGACAAACTCGCTCGGCGCCTCGCGGTCGCGGCGCTCGCCCCGACCCTCGCCGCCCCGGCCCCGGCCCCGGCCACCGCCGGCCCCGCCGCGACCGCCCCGGTTCCCGCGACCCCGCCCGCCCTCGGACGGCGCTTCGGCCGCGTCCGTTCCCTGCACGTGTGGTTCCGTCATTTAGAACTCCAATCCACCTTCGCGGGCGCCGTCGGCGACCGCCTTGACCCGCCCGTGATAGCGATAGCCGGCCCGGTCGAACACCGCCCTGGCGATGCCCGCGGCCTTGGCCTTGGCGGCGAGGAGCTTCCCGGTCGCCTTGGCCTTGGCCACCTTGCCCTGTCCGTCGAGTTCGAGGCCCTCGCTCCGATCGGAAGTCCCCAGCAGCACCACGCCCTTGTCGTCGTCGACGAGCTGGGCATAGATGTGCTTGAGCGACCGGAAGACCACCAACCGCGGCCGCTCCGGCGTGCCGGCGACTTTCTTCCGAACCCGGAGGTGCCGCCGGTAGCGGCGCTCTTCGCGGGTCTTGGGTGCGTGTATCGCGCGCATCGGTTACTTCGCTCCTGTCTTGCCGGCCTTGCGGCGGACCCGTTCGCCCTGGTAACGGACGCCCTTGCCCTTGTACGGCTCCGGCTTCCGGATCGAACGAATGTCGGCCGCGACCTGACCAACCAGTTCCTTGCTCGCCCCGGAGATCTTCACCACGGTGGCGTTCTCGACCGCCACCTTGATCCCGGCGGGCGCGTCGTACTTGACCTGGTGCGAGAACCCGAGACTCAGGGTGACGCCCTTGGCCGTGGCTTCGGCCTTGTAGCCGACGCCCTGGATTTCGAGCGTCTTCTCGAAGCCCTTGGCCACGCCCTCGACCATGTTGGCGATCAGCGTCCGGGACAGCCCGTGGAGGGCCCGGTTCTGCTGCTCGTCGTTCGGCCGGGTGACCGTCACCACCCCGTTGTCCAGCGCCACTTTCATGGCCGGGTGAATGGTCCGGACCAGCTCGCCCTTCGGTCCCTTGGCGGAGACCTCGTTGCCCTTGACCACGACGGTGACGTCCTTCGGCACCGGGATCGGGCGTCGTCCAATTCGCGACACGGGACCTCCTACCAGACCACCGCGAGCAATTCCCCGCCCAAGTTCGCGGCCCGGGCCTGGCTGTCGCTCATCAACCCCTTCGGGGTCGAGACGATGGCCATGCCGAGCCCGTTCTTGATCCGGGGGATCTCACGGCTCTTGACGTAGCGGCGCAAGCCCGGGGACGACATCCGCTTCATCTCTCGAATGACCGGGCGCTCGTTATGATAGCGCAGGGTGATCCGAATGACGCCACGGGGGCCGTCCTCGAGAACCTTGAAATCCGCGATGTAGTGATTGTCGTGGAGGATGCGAGCCAGCTCGGCCTTCAACCGAGACGCCGGGACATCCACCCGACGCTGCCCCGCCGACGCCGCGTTCCGAATGCGCGCCAGCATGTCCGCCACAGGATCCGTCATGCTCATGCGTGATCCCTTCCCTTACCAGCTAGCCTTGCGCACGCCGGGGAGATGTCCCCGGAGCGCCAGTTCCCGGAAGCACAACCGACAGAGCCCGAAC
>JAEUJH010000584.1 GCA_016794825.1 Gemmatimonadota bacterium | reverse complement strand
TCCTACGCCCTGATCGCCGACGCGGTGGAGTCGATGGCCGACCTCTTCGGCTCCGTGGTGGTCTGGGGCGGCCTCCGGATTTCCGGGCGCGAGGCGGACGAGCGGTTCCC
This sequence comes from Gemmatimonadota bacterium, assembly GCA_016794825.1. Classification (GTDB taxonomy): domain Bacteria; phylum Gemmatimonadota; class Gemmatimonadetes; order Gemmatimonadales; family GWC2-71-9; genus SHZU01. Next base: position 1,448 of record JAEUJH010000584.1, on the reverse strand, counting down.
GTTCGGGTACGGCAAGGCGGAAACGGTCGCGACCGTCATCGTCGGGATGCTGCTGGTTGGCGCCGCGGTCGGGATCGGGATCGAGGCCGTCCGCGAGATCGTCACGCCCCACCACGCCCCGGCGCCGTTCACCCTGGTGGTGCTGGTGCTGGTCGTGGTGGTCAAGGAAACCTGGTCCCGCCGGGTGTTTCGACAGGCCCAGGCCGCGGGGAGCAGCCTCGTCGCCGCCGACGCCTGGCACCACCGGAGCGACGCCCTCACCTCGGTCGCCGCGTTCATCGGAATTTCGGTGGCGCTGATCGGAGGCCCCGGCTGGGAAGCGGCCGACGACGTCGCCGCGCTGATCGCCGCCTTCGTCATCCTCGTCAACGGCTGGCTGATCGTCCGGCCCGCGGTGTTCGAGTTGATGGACCGCTCGCCCGAGAATCCGTTGCTCGAACAGGTCGACGCCGCTGCCCGGTCCGTGCCCGAGGTTCGGGACACCGAAAAGCTCCGGATTCGGAAGATGGGTTCGGCCCTCTTCGTCGAGATCCATGTCCAGAGCGAGCCCACGATGTCCCTTCGCGATGCCCATGTCGTGAGCGGCAAGGTCAAGACCGCCGTCCGCCGGTCGGTCCCGCGAGTCGTCGACGTCCTCGTCCACATGGAACCGTTCGAGGAATGAACTCGATCGCGGACCGGACCGCCGCCGCGCTCGACCGGGCGGCCGTCGCCGACGGAGTGGCGGTCCTGGCCGTGTCGGGCGGTCCCGATTCGCTGGTCCTGCTGGAAACGATGGTCGGTCTGGCGTCGACCCGCCGACTGGAACTGGTCGTCGCCCACTTCGACCACGGTATCCACCCCGACAGCGCCGCCGTGGCGGGGCGGTGCGCCCGTCACGCTGCCCGGCATGGCCTGCCGTTCGAACTTGGCCGGGGCGATCTCGGTCCCGCCTGCGGCGAAACCCGGGCCCGGGCGGCTCGGTTGCGGTGGCTCGAGTCGGTGCGCACCACGCGCGGGGCCCGCTGGATCCTCACCGCGCATCATCAGGACGACCAGGTCGAGACCGTGCTGATGAGGTTCCTGCGGGGTTCCGGTCCGGCCGGCCTGGCCGGGATCGCCGAACGGCGGGGGCCCTGGGTCCGGCCGCTGCTGACCGTCACCCACCAGGAACTCCTCGCCCAGGCGGCCCACCTCGACCCGCCGGCGTGGACCGACCCGAGCAACCTCGATTCTCGCCACCTGCGCGGCTGGCTCCGGAGCACCGTGCTGCCTCTCCTCGAGGCGCGGCTGCCGGCCGTCCGCCCGCAACTCCTCCGGACTCGGGCGGCCAGCGCCGAGGAACGGCAGGCGTGGGACGAACTGCTGACCCGGACGGACGCGCTCGAATACCGATCCGACCGGGGAGGCGGCTCCGTTGCTGCGGTACCCCTCAGCGGGTATAGTTCGGCGGTCCTTCGGGCGCTGGT
>JAEUJH010000556.1 GCA_016794825.1 Gemmatimonadota bacterium | reverse complement strand
GCGCCGTGGGTGCCCCAGAGGGCCACGTTGACGCGATCGGCCTGAGGCGGCGCGATCAACGCGGCGGCGACGTCGCCGCCCCGGCCGTCGCGTTCCCGCCACCGGTCGAGGGTCGCGACCACCTGCTCGAGCCGGGCCGCGCCGAATCCGAGCAGCAATCCGACCGAGGCGCGCGCCAGGCCGCGCCGGGCCCGAATTTCCGGCGCCGTCGGATCGAGGTCGGCAGGGTTCGGAACCGAAGTGGCCCTGGTCTCGTAGGGCTCCGAACGAACGACGTCCTGCTCATGCCTTCCCGCTTGCGGGTCCCCCCGCCCCTGCTGCTGGCCGTCGGATCCGGATTCCGGACCATCCGGCCCGACGCGATCGATTGGATCGAGGCGGATGGCAATCACATCCGGGTCCGATCCGGCGACGCGGAGTATCCGATCCGGGCGTCGCTGCGCGCCACGGTGGCCCGCCTCGGCGCGCGGTTCCGACAGATTCACCGCCGTTATGCGGTCAACGTCGCCCGCATCGAGGCGATCGAGCCGAACGGCGAGGGGACCTGGATGGTGACCATCGCCGGCGGACTCCAGCTTCCGCTCGGCCGTTCCTACCGACGTCATCTGATTTCCGCTTTCATCCAACTGTAGCGCTCCGACATTTCTCCCGACGAAGCCGCGGGCGCCGCGGTTTCGTCGTCGCGTTCGTGTCAGTTTGACATCGCGAACGTGTCCCGTGGTCGAGTGGGGCACCTAACGGTGAGAGGAACCGCGCCCCGGGCGTGACGAACGGCGCCGGTGGCGTGACGAACGCCGGTCCATCGCTTGCTTCCCGGTGGATTCGTCCGTACTCAGGTCACCGGCTCCCGCGGGAGCCTCTACCACGGAGAGAGAGTCCAGATGTCATCAACCCCCTTCGCGAGACGGTCAGCCCAGCTGTTGCTGATCGGTTTCGGCCTCACGGCGACGGCGGGCGCGGCCCAGCAAGGCGCGTCGATCGCCGGGCGCGTCAGCGACGCCGGCACCGCCCAGCCGATTCCGGCGGCGCGGCTGCAGCTGGCCCAGACCGGCCAGATCGTCGCCACCGGTCAGGACGGCCGGTACAGTTTCCGCGGCGTGGCGCCGGGGAGCTACGAGCTTCGCGTCATCGCGGTCGGTTATCAGAGCCAGAAGCGGACGGTGTCGGTCACCGCGGGCGGCACCGAAACCGTCGATTTCAGCCTGACGGCGGTGCCGTTCACTCTCGAGGAAATCGTCACCACCGCCACCGGTGAGCAGCGCCGTCTCGAACTTGGCACCACGGTCGGCACCATCCGGGCCGACTCGCTTGCCACCTTCGCGCCGGTGACCTCGATGGCCACCCTGCTCCAGGCGCGATCGGCCGGCGTGACGATCCTGCCGAGCGCCGGCAGCACCGGCGCGGGCACCCGGATCCGGATTCGGGGCGCCAACAGCCCGAGTCTGTCGAACGAGCCCCTCATCTACGTCGACGGCGTCAAGGTCAACGGCAACTCGAACTCGGGCCTCCTCGGCACCGGGGGGCAGCTCCCGTCGCGGATCAACGACCTGAACCCCGAGGAGATCGAATCGATCGAGATCGTCAAGGGTCCGTCGGCGGCGACGCTGTACGGCACCGAGGCGGCCAACGGCGTGGTCCGGATCACCACCAAGCGCGGCAAGGCGGGTCCGGCCAGCTGGAACTTCTACGTCGAGGGCGGCGGGATCGTCGACGCCAACAAGTACCCCGACAACTTCCGGAGCATGGGCCGCACCATCACCGCCGGCACCCCGGGCGGCGCGGCGCGCACCTGCCTCCTGACCCAGCTCGCGGCCGGGGTCTGCACCCAGGACAGCCTGGTCACCTTCAACCCGCTCGAGACCAAGGGCGTCACCCCGATCGACAAGGGCTACCGGCAGCAGTTCGGCGGCAACGTGTCGGGCGGGTCGGACCTGGTCCAGTATTTCCTGGCGGCGGAGTACGAGGGCGAGACCGGCACCTTCAAGCTGCCCGACGGCGAGCGGAACCGGCTCCTGACGGCCCGCGGCGTGAGCGAAATCGGCAAGACCACCATCCGGCCGAACGCGCTCAAGAAGATCAGCACCCGGGCCAACCTGGCCATGCACCCGTCGTCGACGGTCGACCTGACCACCTCGGTGGGCTACGTCTCGAGCGACACCCGGCTCCCCCAGAACGACAACAACGTCCTGGGCATGCTGCCGAGCGGCTACTTCGGCCTGGCCAACGTGAGTGACACGGCCGGCAACAGCGGCTGGGGCTTCTTTGCCCCGGGCGAGATCTTCTCGCTCTACCGGAATCAGAACGTCCAGCGCTTTACCGGCAGCACCACCGCCAACTGGCGGCCGACCGGGTGGCTCACCTCTCGGGCCACGGTGGGCTATGACATCGCCAACCGGACCGACATCCAGCTCAATCCGACCGGCCTCGGCCCCGCGTTCGGGACCACGCCCCTCGGCTTCAAGCAAGACGCCCGGACCCAGCTCAAGACCTACACGGCCGACGTGGCCGCGATCGCCAGCACCGGCCTCGGCGGCGGGCTGTCGTCCCGGACCACGCTGGGCGCGCAGTACACCAAGGACGTGTTCTATCAGAACCTCGCCAGCGGCCAGCGGCTGGCCGGCGGCAGCAACGACCTCGATGGCGCCGGCATCCTCACGGCCGGGCAGACCACCGTGGTCACCGCCAAGGTCGGCGTCTTCATGGAGCAGCAGCTCAACCTGAAGGACCGCCTGTTCGTCACCGGCGCCCTCCGGGTCGACGACAACAGCGCCTTCG
>JAEUJH010000577.1 GCA_016794825.1 Gemmatimonadota bacterium | reverse complement strand
AACGGCGACGTCATCTGGTTTGCCGAGCGCGACGGGTTCGGCCACCTCTACCGCCACGGACCCGACGGGAAGGTCAAGAACCAGATCACCACCGGGCCCTGGATCGTGGCGGCGCTGGTGGGCGTGGACGAAACGCTCGGCCGGGTCTACTTCACCGCCAAGGGTCGGGAAACCGACCGGCATCCCGACTACCTGGCCCTGTACTCGGTCGGCCTCGACGGCAGCGGGCTGTCGCTCCTGTCGCCGGAAAAGTCCCATCACCAGATCACCGCCGTGCCGTCGGGCAAGTACTTCCTCGACACCTATTCCACCATTTCGGAGCCCCCGGTATCGATCATCCGCGGCGCCGACGGCCGGACGCTGGCCGAGGTGGAACGGGCCGACATCAAGGACCTCCTGGCCACCGGATGGCGGCCCGGCCAGGTCTTTACCGCCAAGGCGCGTGACGGGATCACGGACATCTGGGGCGTGATCTGGAAGCCGAGCCGGTTCGATTCCACCAGGAAGTACCCGGTGCTCGACCACATCTACCCCGGTCCGCTGATCAGTCCGGCGGTCAAGTATTTCTACCCGACCCGGGAACCGTTCAACTACCCGATGACCGGCCAGGTCCAGGCCCTGGCGGAACTCGGTTTCGTGGTGGTCTCGATCGACGCCCTCGGCAACACCGGGCGGGCCAAGGCGCTCTACGGCAGCTGGTACGGGAACATGGGCGACAACGGGATCCCCGATCACGTGGCGGCCATCCGTCAGCTGGGCGTCCGGATCCCACAACTCGACCTCGACCGGATCGGGATCTACGGGCATTCGGGCGGCGGGTTTGCCTCGACCGACGCGCTGTTCCGCTATCCGGACTTCTACAAGGCGGCGGTATCGACGGCCGGCAACCACGACAACCGGACCTACTACTCGGGCTGGGGTGAGCGGTTCCAGGGTCTCCTGGTCCGCGACACGGCGCGGAAGACCGACAACTACGAGGCGGCCGCCAACAAGACCCACGCCGGCAACCTCAAGGGCAAGCTGTTCCTGATGCACGGCGATCTGGACGACAACGTCCACCCCGCCCACACGATTGCCCTGGTCGACGCGCTGGTGAAGGCCAACAAGTCGTTCGACCTCCTGATCCTGCCGGACGCCGACCACAACATGACGGGCCATCCGTACGTCATCCGGCGGACCTGGGACTTCTTCGTCCGGCACCTCCTCGGACAGGAGCCGCCGGTCGATTACTCCATTGCGCCGCCACCCCAATGAACGACGGGCTGGCACCGCGCCCGGGAACCGCCGGGATCAGCCGGTCACCCGGTCCGATCCGCGGGAAGGCGTGATTAGTTTGCGCGGGAACACCTCACCCCCGGGGGACGGATGCGGATGAGTTTCGGTGGGGCGCCCGAAATCCGAGCGAGCCGCGCGCAGGTCTGGCGGGCACTGCTCGACCCCAACACCGTGGCGGCAAGCGCCTCGGCCATTCAATCGGTCGAGGCGCAGGACGCCACCCACTTTACCGTGGTGGCGGGCCTCGGCATCGGCGCCCTCAAGCTCAAGTTCAAGCTCAACGCCGAGCTGTTCGACATCGTCGACGGCCAGAGCGCCAAGCTCCGGGCCCGGGGCAAGGCGCCCGGCTCGACGCTCGACGTGGTGACGTCGTTCGAACTGGAGGACGCCGGCCCCGGGGTCATCCGGCTCCACTGGAAAGCCGATAGCGAGGTAGGCGGCACGGTGGCGAGCGTGGGCGCCCGGCTGCTCGAAGGGACGTCGCGCCGGCTGGCGGAGGAATTCTGGCGCGACTTTGCCGACAGCGTGTCGCGGTCGGCCGCCGCGACCTGACCAAGCAGGCCGGGACGAGCGACCGGGTCAGCGGTCGCGGGGCACCAGCTTGGGCCGGCCGCGGATCGTCACCACCCCGAAGTGCTTCAGGTCGACGGTGGCGATGGCCCGCGCCTTGAGCCGTTCCGCCACCGCAATGACCGCCCCGTCGACCAGCCCCAGCTTCAATCGGTCGTAACGGGCATCCAGATCCCTGGCCCGACGGAGATCGGCCGGGGTACCCCACTCCACCTCGAAGGCCCCACTCGCCAGATCGCCAAGGAAGGCCTCCTGGGCGCGCCGCCCGACGTGGGTGGCGAGCAGGTAGTCGACTTCGGGGAGAATGGCCCACGGGAGAACCCACGGCTCCCGCTCGGCCTCGAAGAGGGTTCGGAAGGCCGCGTGGTGCTGGTCGTCGGCGTCGACCAGCGCCACGATGGCCCCGGTGTCCGCCACGATCACCGCTTGCGCCCCATGCCCGCCAGCAGCGACTCCGCCCGCTCCGACACGTCGCCCCGACCGCTGCGGCCAACGCCGATGCTGGCCGGACCCGCCTGCCCGCGGGCCCGGGCCACGTACTCGGCAATGGCCTCGCGAACCAGGAGCGCCGCGGTCCGGCCCTGGCTTCGGGCCAGCTGCTTCAGACGCTCGTAGTCGTCGACCTCGAGATACACGGTGGTTTTGGCGGCCGGCTTCATATGGCGTACCATACAATTCCACCATATCACTGTCAATGCCCCCCTTCATCCCGGACCTCTTGCCGCCTCGGATCCACCTCCGTCAGGTCGCCGGAAAAACCGGGGCGGGGCCAGCGCTACATTCCCGCCATGACGAAACCCTTCGCATCCGTCGCCGACCTCGAACGGGCCCTGGCCGATCAGGGCTACCTTGCCGACGTCGACCTCGCCACCGCGCTGTTCCTGGCCGTCGATCTCGAGCGGCCGCTCTTTCTCGAGGGCGAGGCCGGCGTCGGCAAGACCGAGGTGGCGCGAGCGCTGGCCACCGTGACCGGCGGCGAACTGATCCGACTCCAGTGCTACGAGGGCATCGACGCGGCCACCGCGCTCTACGAGTGGGACTACCCCCGTCAGATGCTCGAGATCCGGCTCCTCGAGGCCCGGGGCGAAGCCGGCGCGGCCCAGACCCGGAACATCTTCTCGCGCGAGTTCCTGGTCCGCCGGCCCCTGCTGCGGGCTCTCGAGTCGGCGGGCCCGGTGCCCCCGGTCCTGCTGATCGACGAGGTCGACCGGGCCGACGAGGAGTTCGAGGCGTTCCTGCTCGAGGTGCTGGCCGACTTTGCCATCACGATCCCCGAACTCGGCACGATCAGCGCCGCCGTCCGGCCG
>JAEUJH010000540.1 GCA_016794825.1 Gemmatimonadota bacterium | reverse complement strand
GCTGGTGGAGCGGTGGCGGCCGGACGACACCCGACCCGAGGTCCTGATCGAGCGGCTCGACTGGCGGCCGGTTGGCGTCCAGGCCTCGCTCGGCATTGACCTCGGAGCGTACTTCGCAGCGGTGTTGGATTGATGGCCTCGCGGGGCCGAGCCCTGGACCTCCGCTGTTCCCTGGCCGGGATCGCGGCGGGCAGCGACCCCCACAACAAGCTCGGCATGTTCAAGGCGCTGACAGTAGGACAAGCGGAGCGGCGCTGACCTGGGAGGCGTCAACCCGGTCCGGACACCGATTTGTGTAGTGGAGTACACAAGTGGATCCTTCAGCGTGCTTGGGAGGTAGACCAGCCCAAATCGCGTCTTTTCGGTTACCACCCTTCCCAGAAACTCGCCAGAATTGGGGCTCCCGCGGGCCCGTCAGCCATCCAGAGCCAAGGTGACTACATTGTGATTACACTCAACCGGTGGCTCTCGATGAAGTCGAAGGCCCGCATCGTCCGCGTCGGCAATTCCCGCGGAATCCGGATTCCCAAGGCCATGTTGGACGAGGCCGGCTTGGCCGACGACGTGGAACTCGACGCCCGGGCCGGCTCCATCACCATCCGATCGGCCCGCCAACCCCGGGCCGGCTGGGCCGAGGCAGCCGCCCAGCTCGCCGCCAGGGGTAACGGCCTGCTCGACCCGGCCGCCCCCACCGAGTTCGACGATACCGAGTGGGTCTGGGAATGACCCGGGTCCGCCGCGGCGAGGTCTTTCTCGTCAGCCTCGCGCCAAGCCGCGGCCGGGAGATTCAGAAGACCCGGCCCTGCGTCATCGTCTCGCCGGACCAACTCAACGGCGCACTCGGCACCTTCCTGATCGCGCCGCTCACCACCGGCTCCCGCGCGTATCCGTTTCGGGTGGCCTGCCGGTTCGGGGGAAAGCACGGGCATGTGGTGCTGGACCAGATCCGAGTGGTCGATCGGGCTCGGCTGGTGCGGCGGCTCGGGGTCTTGAGCCGGCCAGTCGTGGCCGCGGCGCTGGAAACGCTCCGGGAAATGTTCGCCGACTAGCCAAGGATCCGCTTCGGCTCGACCGCCCCTCGGCATGACCGCCAGGCTCCCGCCGGCTTTCGATCCGTGCCGCGTTCGTTTGGTTACTGGTTTGGCAGGCCCGACGGCGAGCTTGGCGAATGCCGAGTTGCGAACTCACTGGCGCCGAGCGTACCGTATGGGCATGCCTGACGTGGCGAAGGTCTGGACTCGCGAAGAGGTGCTCGCCCTTCCTGACGACGGGAAGCGGTACGAGCTGGTCGATGGCGAGCTGCTGGTGAGCCCGAGCCCCCGGCCGCTTCACCAGTACGCCCAGCAGCAGTTCAACCTGATCCTGGCCGCCTACGTGAACCGCCACCGGCTGGGTGGGCTGCTGTGCTCGCCGGCGGACCTCGACCTTCGGAGCGAGCAACTGGTCCAGCCGGACCTCTTCGTGCTCCGGCAGCCGGACGGACGCCCCGTTCGGGCGTGGGCCGACGCGGGGATCCCGCTGCTCGTGGTCGAGATCCTCTCGCCGTCATCGGTCCGCGCCGACCGAATCGTCAAGCGGCGGCTCTACCAGCGTTCCGGCGTACCCACCTACTGGCTGGTAGACCCGGAGGCTCGGCGGGTCGAGGTGTGGACCCCGGCCGACCGGGTCCCGCTCACCGCGGACCGGGAGCTGGTCTGGCAGCCGAACTCGGCGGTGCCCGCACTGGTCATCGACCTACCGGCCTGCTTCCGAGCCATCGCCGGCGAGTAGCTCCGGACCGACAGCTGGCCCTGAGCCGGCTCGAGCCCGGCGTGGACGGCGAGTTCTTCTACTCCCCGCTCAGGAACGCCAGCGTGGACTCGCGCTACGACGACGACGATGGTGCCATCCTCACCGCCTACCCGGGCGGCGACAACCGGGCGCATCCGCGGGGATTGCTGTGGGGCGCTGACCGCGGAGGGGTCGACCCGGTCCGGTAGCCTATTTGTGTAGTGGAGTACACAAATAGGTCCATCAGCGTTACTCGTCGATCGGGTTCCAAATGCGTGGACTTGGACCGGTCCGCGCTGGAATGGTTGTCAGGCACTCGCACGCGGTCGATACCGTGCGGCGTGCGTACCACCGCCTATTTCCGTGAGCAGGTCCTCCGAAAGCGCCCGTATCTGCGGGACGAATGGATCCTGGCCGTCCTCGCTGCCCCGGTCAGACGGAGCGTTCAGCTTGACGGACGGATCCGGCTCTGGGGGTATATTCCTGCCATCGGACGGTACCTTCGGGTGGTGACCCTCACCGATGGCACGGTTCACAACGCCTTTCCAGATCGAGGCTTCGGAGACCCGCCATGAAACTCTACTACTACGCGGACACCGACTCCCTCTACATCGACCTCGCCGATCGGCCCGGAACCACTTCCAGAGAGGTTCTCCCGGGCGTCGTGCTCGACCTCGACGCCAATGGCAGTTTGGTCGGGATCGACATCGACGGCGCCAGCCGGCAGTTCAATCTGCCTCGGACGGACACGACCGTACCGTTCGAGACGACGGGCGGAACGACCTTCAAACGGTGAAGCCGCCAGCCCATCAGCTTCGGGCTGGTGAGGGCGACCATTGATTGGGTTTTCGGGAGACAAATTGCGTTCGTTGGGTTAACACCTCGGCGGGAGCCCCCCCCATATTCGGGGAACCTTCCAGACTGGGCGCCGGTGCATCCATTTTGGATGCACCCCGTTCCGGACCCGACCGATGGCGACCCTGACCTTGAAGAACTTCCCCGACCGGCTCTACCTCGAACTCCAGGCGCGGGCCCGCCGGCATCGCCGGAGCCTCAATCAGGAGGCCATCCGGTGCCTGGAGGCGGCCGTTTCGGCGGCGCCCGCTCCCGCCGTGGTCGCCAAACGACTCCGGGACCTGCGAGCCGCCCGACGTCTGGTCGAGGGGATCTACCTTACCGACCACGCCATCCAGACTGCCAAGTCGGAAGGCCGCCGATGATCGTGTGACAACACTCCCCATCGGCTCGCCTGCCATCCTCCGACTGGCCCACCAAGGCGGCCTCTCGCCTATGATGCCGAATACCTCGCCCTCGCCACCGCCCTCGAGGTACCGCTCGTCACGGAAGACCAAGCCATCCGGACCGCTGGCGGCGACCGGGTGCTGAGCGCGGCTCAGTTCCTCGCGAGGGAGTAGAACCTATGGTCCTCCCGCGAGCGGACACGACCGCGAGCTGGGGAATGCCGAGTTGCGAACTCACTGGCGCCGAGCGTACCGTATGGGCATGCCTGACGTGGCGAAGGTCTGGACTCGCGAAGAGGTGCTCGCCCTTCCCGACGACTCGGCGGTGCCCGCACTGGTCATCGACCTGCCGGCCTGCTTCCGAGCCATTGCCGGCGAGTAGCCCCGGGCCAGAAAGACATGCTTCGATCAGCCGCCGCTCGCCGCTTGGCCCTCCACTGCGTCGTGGCCGGCGTCGCGGCGTGCAGCGCGCCCCCGCGGGACACCCCGCCCGCAGCCGGCACCGACGGGGCCCAGCCAGGCATGGCCACGCTGATCGTTTCCGGTAACGAGTACGCCTTCCAGGTCGCCGACACCGTCGACCCCGGCCCGACCGTCATCCAGCTCGACAACCGGGGCAAGGTGTTTCACGAGATGGTCGTCATGAAGCTCCGCCCGGCCACCACCATCGCGAGCCTCCTCCAAGCCGACGCCGCCGACGCCAGCTTCCAGCCCTTCCTCGAGGGCGGCAGCGCCGTCCTGTTCGCCGCCCCCGGAGCCACGGGCACGGGCCGCCTGGCGGTGACCTTCGAACCCGGCGCCCGGTACGCCCTCTGGTGCAACTTCTCCGACTCGCCCGGTGCCCCCAAGCACTCCGCCCTCGGCATGGTGCGCGAGATCGTCGTCCGCCAGAACCCCAGGACGCCCCGGCCGGCCGCCGCCCCGGTCCGGACCGTGGCGGTGGAACTCGGTGACTACGCGTTCCGCACGCCGGACACGGTCTCGGCGGGTTGGGTGGAGGTCCGGGTGTCCAACCTCGGCCGCCAGCGGCACGAGCTGGCCCTGAGCCGGCTCAAGAACGGCGAGGACGGCGCGTTCTTCTATTCCCAGGCGCTCAAGAACGCCAGCCTGGACTCGCTCTACGACGACGACGGCGTCATCCTCACCGCCTACCCGGGCGGCGACAACCCGTTTGCGATCCGGGTCGAACTCCTGCCGGGCCGGGTCTACGTCCTCGAATGCCTGTTCAAGGACTCCGACTCCTCGCCACCCCACAACAAGCTCGGCATGTTCAAGGCGCTGACGGTCCGCCCGCCCACCTGAGCCCTGCCCGAAGCCTATTTGTGTAGTGGAGGACACAAGTTGGCCCTTCAGCGTGTTTGGGAGGAAGACATGAAGTGGAAGGGCCCGGCTGGTGCGGCGCCTCGGCGTCTTGAGCCGGCCAGTCGGGTCCGCGGCCCTGGAGACGCTCCGAGAAATGTTCGCCGACTAGCCTCGAGTCCGACGCCGCCGACGCGAGCTTCCGCCCCTTCCTCGATGGCGGCAGCCCCGACTTCGCAGCGTTTTGGGTGGAATGGCGTCAGTTCGGTTGACGGAATTCACCCGGCATCGGCCAGGTTGTCGCCATGCCGCCCGGTTGCTCTCCTCTTTCCGCCGAGCCGATATTATGGCCATGCCCATGGCACCCCGGTACACCGTCGCCGATCTTGCCGACCTTCCCGAGGACGGCCGCCGGTACGAACTCATCCGGGGCGCGCTGGTCGTGAGC
>JAEUJH010000442.1 GCA_016794825.1 Gemmatimonadota bacterium | reverse complement strand
CCCCGGCCGTTCCGGGTGCCGGGCTATCCGGTCACTCCCCTGCTCTTCGTGCTGTCCGGGTTCGCCATCGTCGTGAACACGGTGATCGACAACCCGCGCCAGGGCGCCATCGGCCTCGGCGCGACGGCGCTGGCCCTTCCGATCTTCTTCCTCTGGCGCCGCCTGGCGCCGCCCCCTAACGCCTGAGGTTTCCTTGGCGGACGAACTGAAGCGCACCCTCACCGCCCGCGACGTGGCGGTGATCACGGCTGGAACGATCATCGGTTCCGGCATTTTCCTCACCCCTGGCGGGGTGCTGGCCAGCTCCGGCGGATTCGTCGGCGTTTCGCTCTCGGTCTGGGCCGTCGGCGGGCTGCTGACGCTCCTCGGCTGCTTGACGTACGCCGAACTCGGCTGCTTCCGCACCGGCACCGGCGGGCTCTATGCCTACATCCGCGATGCCTTCGGGCCGACGACCGCCTTCGTCTATGGCTGGACGCTGTTCGTCGTGATCGGGAGCGGGAGCATCGCCACGCTGGCGGTGGCGGCCGGCAACAACATGGCGGCGCTGGTGCCCGACATCGGGCCGATGGCCAAGAAGGCGATCGGACTGGCGGTCATCCTGGGCCTGGCCTTCATCAACGTGCGGGGCACCAAGCAGAGCACCTCGACGCTCGCGGCGGCCACCGCCCTCAAGATCGGCGCGCTGGTGTTCCTGATCGTGGCGTTGCCGCTGTTCGGCACCGGCTGGAGCCAGGTCACCGAGGCCACGCCGCCCCGGTGGGACGGCCCGATCCTGTCGGGCGGACTGGTCGCCATGATCAGCGTGCTCTGGGCCTACGAGGGCTGGCAGTACGCCACCTTCGTCGGTGGCGAAGTCATCGAGCCGCAACGGAACTTCCCGCGTGGACTCCTGATCGGCACCCTGGCCTGCATCCTGATCTACGTCCTGGCCAACATCGGCTACATCGCCGGGCTCGGCCCGACGGCGCTGGCCGGTTCGAGCACCGTGGCGTCCGACGCCGTCGGCGCGGCGTTCGGCCCGACCGCGGCCAAGCTGATCGCCATTCCGGTCCTGGTCTCGATCGTGAGCGGCGCCCACGGCATCATGCTGACATCGTCCCGGGTCTTTTTCGCGATGTCCCGCGACGGGGTCTTCTTCAAGAAGCTCGGCGAGGTCCACCCGGTTTTCGGCACGCCCGCCAACTCGATCATCGCGATGAGCGTGTGGGGCGCGATCCTGGCGATGAGCGGCACGTTCGAGATGCTGCTCACCTACGTGGTGTTCGTCGGCTGGATCTTCTACGGCCTGGGCGGCCTGTCGGTGATCGTGTTCCGCCGCCGCGAGCCCGACGCGCCGCGGCCGTTCAAGGTCCCCGGATACCCGATTACCCCGCTGCTGTTCGTGGCTTCCGCCCTGGTCATCGTCCTGAACACGGTGGTGACCAATCCGACCCGGGGCGCGATCGGGATCGGTGGGGCGTTGCTCGGGGTCCCGATCTTCTATCTCTGGAAACGAGCCGCCAAGGCGGCTTGATCGCGGCACTCGTCTGACCGCCCGCGGCCACCGGCGCCGCGGGCACCCGCCCGTCGCAACCGTAAGCCCCACTTCGACATCCGCGTTTCCCAACCGCCTCCTTCCCGAGGCCCAGGCAACCCGTCGTCCTGGGCGGAAATGGGCCAACTCGTTGCTGAACAGTGACTTGCCAGAGCAAGTATTTACTTGCTTGCCAACCGGGACCCCGTTACCGTTCGGCCCCTATGGAACTTCGTGACCGAATTCTCGAGGCGGCAATCGAGGTCTACGCGGAAACCGGCTTTCGCGGAGCGACCACCCGCCGGATCGCGGAGCGGGCCGGGGTCAACGAGATCACGCTCTTCCGTCATTTCGGCTCCAAATCGCGGCTGCTCCAGGAGGCCATCAAGTGCTGCGGGTTTGCCGCCAACCTCTGTGAGTTGCCGGAGCGCCCCGCCGCCCCGCGCGCCGAGTTGCGCGAATGGGCCGTGGTCAACCACCGGGCGTGGTTCGAGCGCCGGTCGTTGATCCGGACCTCGATGGGCGAAATGGAAGAACGGCCGGACCTGATGCCGCCCGATCAGAGCCCCACGCTCTGCGCGGGCCAGGCACTGCACGGGTATCTGACCCGCCTCCAGGGCGCCGGCCTGATCGACGCCGGCGTCGACGTGTCCGCCGCCACGATGATGCTGATGGGAACCCTGTTCGCTGATGCGATGAGCCGGGATGTCGTGCCGGCAATGTACCGGAAGCCCGCCGAGGAGACGATCGAGGAGTATCTCGCGCTCTTTGTCCGGGCCCTCGATCTGAAGGAGCCGACCCAGTGACCTTGATCCGGACCGTCTTCCTCGCGGTCGTCACCTCGGGGCTTGCCCTGCCCCTGGCCGCCCAGCCGGCGGCGCCCCGTCCCCTCTCGCTGGAGGAGGCCCTTCGATTGGCCCGACCGGCCAGCGAAGCAGTGGCGCTCGCGCGGGTCGGCGTGGAAAAGGCCCGCGGCCAGGCCATGGCCGCCCGGAGCGACCTCCTGCCGCAGATCCGGGGGTCGCTGGGCTACACCCGCCAGCTGAAATCCCAGTTCGACAACCTGTTCGGGCAGGCGCCGGTCGACACGACCACGCCGCCGGCGCCGACCAGTTGCGACGCGTTCGTGGCCGACCCGACCCGACCGATCGATGAACGGCTGGCCGAGTTGGAGCAGGCGGTCAACTGCGCCACCACGGTCAATCCATTCGCGGGGTTCAGCCGGCTCCCCTTCGGCCGGAAGAACACCTTCACGCTCGGGCTCGCGGGAAGCCAGACGTTGTTCGACGGGGGGCGGACGTTCGGCCAGATCAAGGCGGCCAACGCCGGCCGGGCCAGCGCCCGGATCGCGCTCACCAGCGCCGAGGCGCAACTGGTGCTGGACGTCGTGGAGGCCTATTACGGGGCGGTCCTGGCGGATCGGCTGGTCGCGATCGCCGAGGCCACGCTGGCCCAGTCCGACACGACGCTGGTCCAGACCCGGCTCCGCCGCGAGGTGGGCACCGCGCCCGAGTTCGACCTGCTCCGCGCCACCGTGGCG
>JAEUJH010000402.1 GCA_016794825.1 Gemmatimonadota bacterium | reverse complement strand
GCGGTCGGTCGGCAGCGTGCCGGACGGATTCTCCGCCGGATTGCGATCGACCGCGCGGTACTGCGCGATGGCCCGGATCATGGTCCGGGTGTCGGCCTGAAATACGGCGCGGGTCTGCAGCAGATTGGCGGTGAAGATCTGACGGCCTCGATGGGACAGGCGCTGGTAGGCGTGGTCGGCGCCGAGGGACAGGCCCCGGCCGACGCTGACCTGGAGGCCCGGCTGCAGCGTCAGGGCCGAAGCCCCGCGGGCGTTGGCGAAGTCGACGGCGCCGCCCGTGGTGAGATCGAAACTGGCGGACAGCCAGGCCAGCGGCTTGACGGTGGCATGGACGAGCAGCTGGTCGCGGTCGAACAGCCGCCCGGCAAACCGCTCCCGGGTCCGGCTCGCGATCACCTGGCCGGCGCTCTGCCACGGGCCGTCGTACCGGAATCCGACGCCGAGGGTCTCGTCGGTAAGCTGACCGGCGTGGTCGAGTGTGCGGACGTAGAACGCGCCCGGCGCGAGGAGCGTGAACAGCCCCGACCGGCGGAATAACATCCCGGCCCCCTCGAGGTACAGAGTGCGAACGTCGACCCGGGGGAGAAATCCGCCATCGGCCCGGAACCCGGGGCTGTTGTCCTCGTAGCGGGTGTTGATGTACCAGTTGCGGGCCTGATGGCGGAAGTCGACGTGGAGACCACCGCCGGTAAATCGGCCCCGCGGCTGGCCGAACCGGGTGGCGATCGAGTCCGGATACTCGGTGGCGGAACCGAGATACTGCACCCGGATCTGCGCGGAGGGCGAGAGTCGGTGGAACAGGTCGAAGCCCGCGACGTGGTTCCCGTAGCTGTCGCCGCCCCGGCCGGTGTACAGTGCGCCGACGTAGGAGGCCGTGCCGATGTCGCGGCGGAACCGGCTCACACCAGACCAGGACGCCTGATCGAGGGTGGTGGCGGCGGAACCCTGGTTCGACGGGAACAACAGGTTGGTGGTGGCGTCGCGGGCGCCGAAGACCGCCACGGCCGAACGCGACGACCCGCCCACCTTGCCCGTCAGCTTGAGGCCGAAGTCCGGGTTGGCCACGGTGCGGGTACAAACGGCCTGGATCGGGGTCGAGAAGAAATCGGCGCCCTCGAGGAAGAACGGCCGCTTTTCCGGGTAGAACAGGGCAAAGCGAGTGTTCACGTCGAGCTGCGCCACGTCGGCTTCGACCTGGGAAAAATCCGGATTGAGGGTGGCGTTGAGCGACAGGTTGGGCGTCACGCCCCAGCGGAAGTCCGCCCCGACATCCGGATCGACGTCACCGGCGCGGAACGGGCCCGACGGGAGGCCGTCGCGAACGTCGGTCCGGAGCGCGGTGGCGGTCGGCGAGGCCTCGACGGTGCCGCCGGGCACGATGTGTTCGAAGCCGGTGACCTTGTTGGCTTCGCAGAGGAGGCATTGATTGGCCCGGTCATGAGGACTGGACTGGATTCGATGCCGCACGCCCCGCGGCCACGACCGCTCGAACAGGAAGCCCCAGGTCTGCACCGACTTGGTCCGCGGGAAGCGGAGGGATCGGAACGGGATCGCCACCTCGACTTCGTAGCCGTGTTCGGTAATCCGCCCGGCCGACTGCCAGATCGCGTCCCAGGAAAAGTCCTCGTAGCCCTCCGCCGTGCTCATCACGGCGTCCGCCTGCACGCCGAACGGATTGACCCGAAACTGGAAGGCGCGCCGTTGATCGTTGAACGGATCGATCATGAAGTTCAGGTGGTCGTCGAGCACCAGGCGGTCGGTGGCGTCCCGATCGAAGAGATGGGCCCGGATCCCATCGGGCCGCGGATCGTCGGCCCGGCAGCCGAGATAGAGCGTGTGGCGGTCGAAGCTGATCCGACAGACCGTGGCGATCGGCGGGGTGGTGTTGTCGCCCGGGGTCCATTCCCAATCGAGGGAGATTGCCTCGGCCTCGCGCCAGGCGGGGTCGTCGAGCCGTCCGTCGACCCGGATCAGGGCAGGGGCGGCCGTCACGCGGTAGCTGGGCGCGGTGGTCGGCCGCGGTGACTCGGCGCTCGGCTGTGCGGCGAGGCCGACGGGGATGACCAACAGAGTGGCAACGACGACCCAACGATGCACGGCCGAACCTCGCGCTGAACGGACCTTCGGGCGATCTCGGTCTACGGAGGGAGCCGGCCGCCGGTTGCACAAGAAAACGGAGGGGGTGGCTCATGGCCACCCCCTCCGGGGAGGAACGGCGGGCGGAGTCGGTTACTCGTCGCGCGGGCGCTCGACCTTGCTCGAGATGGTCTGGCGCGACTTGTTGCGCATG
This sequence comes from Gemmatimonadota bacterium, assembly GCA_016794825.1. GTDB lineage: Bacteria > Gemmatimonadota > Gemmatimonadetes > Gemmatimonadales > GWC2-71-9 > SHZU01. Next base: position 747 of record JAEUJH010000402.1, on the reverse strand, counting down.
ACCTCGAGCTTGACGACGTCGCCGGGTTCGTAGGAACGGAGGATCCGGAGCAGGCTCGACGGCCCGCGGGCCTTCCGGCCGTCGATCGAGAGGATCACGTCGCCGCCCTTGAGCCCGAAGGTGTTGTGCTCCGGGGTGTCGATGACCAGGACGCCCTCGGTGACGCCGAAGTAGGTGCCGAGGTCGGGGTTGATCGGGGCGAGCTCGAGATCCGCGAACGGGCCGCCGAACGCCATCCTGAACGGGCCGTCCGGTCCCTCTTCCTTGAAGAACTGCGGCATCGGCATCCGCTCTAGTTCACCCTCGAACTTCGGGAGCGAGAGGGTAAAGTCGCCGCCCGGGAACTGGCGCATGGCCAGGGTCCGTTCGGTCGACGTCACCACGCTGGCGGTGCGGGTTTCCCGGTCGCGCCGGTATTCGACGGCCACCGTGTCGCCCGGCTCGAGCTTGGCCACGATTTCGATCAGGCGGAGCGCGGCCAGGGACTGGTCGTCGTCGCGGTCCTGATCGCGTTCGGCCCGGACCAGGCGCTGGCCGTCGATTCGGGTGATGATGTCGCCGGCGCGGAGGCCGGCCTTGGCGGCGGGACCACCGGGGGTGACGGAGCTCAGGGTGGCCCCGATCGAGTCGTTCTCGACGGCGGCCATGTCGAGCAGGACGCCGAGCCGGGCCCGGCGGTTCGCGACCCACTCGAGCGGGTTCACTTCCTCGCCGTTGACCCAGACGCGGGCCCGCGGCGCGGAGGCG
>JAEUJH010000324.1 GCA_016794825.1 Gemmatimonadota bacterium | reverse complement strand
GCCATGCGAGGGGGACCCGAGAGATCGCCCTGCTGGGATGCGGCGATGACGACGTTCGGGTTGGTCGGACTCACCGCGAGCCACGGCTCGTTGTGGGGGCCGGGAATGGTGCGGAGGTTCGGGCCCACCGTGGCCTGGGCGGCGGCGACGGCGGGGCACAGGAGGGCCAGGACGACGAGATGGCGGCGCATGGGTTCCCTAGGCGGTAGACTGAATCGGCGTTAAGATAGTGGCCATGGGCACACCACGCGACCGAACCCGCGTCAGCGACGACGCCATTCTCGTGGCCGTCGTGCGGGTCAGTCGGCGGCGCGGACCGGCGTTCACGCTGGCGGAAGTTGGCCGCGAGGTGGGCCTCTCCGCCGCCCGGTTGGTCCAGCGGTTCGGAAGCCGCCGTGGTCTGATCCTGGCCGCGATGCGGTACTGGGGCGCGATGTCGCTGTCGGTCGTTGAAACGCTCGGCAAGGCGGCTCGGCCCCTCGACGCGTATCTCCGCCTCATCCAGGCGTCCGCCTCGTCCTACCGGACCATGCGGCCGGCCGATAGCTTCGCGTGGTTCTTCCTCGCGACCTCGGAGCCCCAGCTCCATCGCTGGTACCGGGACTATCTCGGCCGGCTGGAGGATGCGACGGCTGAGCTCCTCGAGGCGGCCGTCGCGGCCGGAGAACTGCGGTCGCTGGACACCGCCACGATGGCCAGTCGTCTCACGGCGGTCCAGCTTGGTCGGATGGCCCTGGCGAGCGTCCGCGGCGAGCCGAATGGCGTTGCGGCGGTCGTCGCGGACGCGGTGGCGGACATGGTCGAGCTGTTGGCGCCGTACTCCCGAAGCAACCTGATCGTGCGGTAGCCCGGCTCGGCCGTCGAGCCAGTCCGGTCGTGGGTCGTCGACTTAACGGCTGTTTATCTAACCTTGGAGGCGCCATGCGTCTGTGGTTGCGTGCCGTCGGAGCGCTGGTGGTCGGATTGGCAGGAGTGGTACCGGGACTGGGAGCTCAAACGCGAGCCACGGTCACCGGCCGAGTGACCGAGGTGGCGACCGGGAGCCCGATCGGCGACGCCACCGTCCAGGTCCTCAACCAGCCGCAGTCGGCCGTCACGAACGCCGAAGGGCGGTTCACCATCGCCAACGTGCGACCGGGGCGGCTCACCCTCCAGGTCGTCCGGATCGGTTATGCCCGGGCCACGACCGCGGTGTCGGTCGACGCGGGGGCCACGGTCGACGTCGAGATCAAGCTCGGCAGCAGCAGCATCCGACTCGACGAGATCGTGGTGTCGGCGGACAAGGCCGAACAGAACATCCAGGAAGTGCCGTACGCGGTGTCGGTCATCTCGACCGAGCAGTTGCAGCAGGCCAAGATCGACAAGCCGTCGGATCTGACCGGGTACATCCCGAACCTGCTCCAGAACTACGTCGGGACGGCGGGATACAACTTCGTGTCGCTCCGCGGCATCAACAACGCCAGCGCGGGGAGCTACGAGAACGCGGTCGCGACCTACGTCGACGGGGTCTACGTCTTCGACCCGGCCGGGCTGGACATCGCGTTCGGCGAAGTCGACCGGATCGAGGTGCTCCGAGGTCCGCAGGGGACGCTGTACGGCCGAGGGGCAATGGGCGGCGTGATCAACATCATCAC
>JAEUJH010000280.1 GCA_016794825.1 Gemmatimonadota bacterium | reverse complement strand
CTGGTCAATCTGGGCCAGGAGCCGTTCCGGGTGAGCCGCGGGATGAGAATCGCGCAGCTGGTGGTGGCCCGGGTCGAGGCGGTGCAATTCCAGCCGGTTGAAGCGTTACCAGCGACATCGCGGGGGATCGGCGGCTTCGGCAGTACCGGCACCTGACGGCTCCGACCGGCCGACGGCCCCCGGTCTGCCTTGTCGAACTCCTTGCCAGACATTAAGTTGCGCATCGGCCGGGGGGCTCTGACTAACCGATGAAGTTCCCGTTCAAATTTGATTCACTGCTGCCCGCGAACGAGATCGCGGTCGACCTGGGCACCGCCAACACCCTGGTGTACGTCAAGGGTGAGGGGATCGTGCTCAACGAACCGTCCGTCGTGGCCATCGACCGCAATTCCGGCGAGCCCAAGGCGTACGGGCTCGACGCCAAGCGCATGTTAGGCAGGACGCCCGAGGGTATCATCGCGGTCCGCCCGCTCAAGGACGGCGTCATCGCCGACTTCGAGCGCACCGAGAAGATGCTGCGTCATTTCCTCGGCACCATCATCAACAAGCATTTCTTCCGCGTCAAACCGATGGTCATCGTGGCCGTTCCCTCGGGCATCACCGAGGTGGAGCGGCGCGCGGTGCGCGACTCGGCGGAGACGGCGGGCGCCAAGGAAGTGTGGATGGTGGCGGAGCCGATGGCCGCGGCCATCGGCGTCGGTCTGCCGGTCGAGACGCCGACGGGCAACATGGTGATCGACATCGGCGGCGGCACGACGGAAATCGCGGTCATCGCGCTGTCGGGCATCGTCTGCGACACCTCGATCCGGACCGGCGGCGACGAACTCGACCAGGCCATCGTCCAGTTCATGCGGAAGAACTACAACCTCCTCGTCGGCGAGCCGACGGCCGAGGCGATCAAGATCAAGATCGGTTCCGCGTACCCGACGGGCGACGAGCGGGAAATGGAAGTGAAGGGTCGCGACCTGGTGTCGGGCATCCCGAAGACGGTGCGGGTCCATTCGACCGAGGTCCGGGAAGCCGTCCAGGAGCCGATCCAGCAGATCGTCGACGCGGTGCGGCGGGCGCTCGAGATCACGCCGCCCGAACTCGCGAGCGACATCGTCGACCGGGGCATCGTCATGACCGGCGGGGGCGCGCTGATTCGCGGGCTCGATCTGCTGCTCCAGCAGGAGACCGGCCTTCCGATTCACGTGGATGAGGACCCGCTCACCTGCGTGGTGCGGGGCACCGGCCGGATCCTCGACGAGTACGACAAGTATCGCAACGTGTTGACGAGGTGACATGAGCCCGGGCATGGGCCGTTCGCTTTCCCGAAGCGATACGCTCCTCCTCGTCGTCTGTCTCGCCCTTTCCCTGACCGCGCTGGCCATGCCGTCGACCTGGGCGCTCGCGTTCGCGAGCGGGGTCCGCTCGACGGCGCTGGCGCCGATGGTCTGGCTGCAGGCCAACGCGGAAGTCCAGCGGACCAGCCGGCTCCGGCTCAAGGCCATTGCCTCGGCCCGCGACTCCGCGGCGCTGGCGGCCCAATCGCTGGCCACCCTCCGCGCCGAAAACGAGCAACTCCGAAATCTGCTCGGGCTCAAGGCCCGGACCCGGTTCCCGACGGTGCCGGCCGAAGTGCTCCACCAGTCGGCGGCGACTGACGGGCGGACCCTGCTGCTCGGGGCCGGCCGCTCGGCCGGGGTTCGGGTCGGCAATCCGGTCGTGTCGCCGGACGGGTTGCTGGGCCTGGTCATCAGCGCCGATCCGCTGTCGTCCGTGGCCATGACGTGGGCCCACCCCGATTTTGCCGCCAGCGCGGTCACGGAGGACGGCGGCGTCATGGGGATCGTGGCCCCGGCCCCCAGCGAAGCCGCCAGTGCCGCGTTCCTGGAGCTGCGAGGGGTCCCGTACCGAGACACCCTGGCCGTCGGCACCCTGGTTCTGACCTCGGGGCTGACCGGCGTGTATCCGAAGGGGATTCCGATCGGGCGGGTGAGTGGCGTCCGGCGGGAGGAACTGGGGTGGGAGCGGGTCTACCGGCTCACCCCGCTGGCCAATCCGGCCTTCGTGGCCCACGTGCTGGTCCACCTGACCGGTGGGGTGGACCGGTCGATCCGGGCCGCCGACTCGATTCCATGACGATCAGCCGACGGGAGCGGCGGTGGCGGGTGACGCTGGTGATCGCGTTGCTGATTGCCGCGCACTTCTATGTCCGGCCGTGGCTCGGCAGCCGGGTGGCGCCCGACCTGCTCCTCCTGGCCATGATGCTGGTGGCCATTCGGAGCCGGCCGGGTACGGCGGCGGTGGTCGGATTCCTGATCGGGCTCACGACGGACGTTCTGACGCCGGCCCGGTTCGGGGCGGGGGCGCTGGCCCATACCGTCGTCGGGTACCTGGCGGCCTGGGGCCGGGCGGTGTTCTTTCCGGATAACCTGATCGTCAACGCCGGGCTGTTTGCCGCGGGCGTCTGGGCGCGGAACCTGATCGTGCTCCTGGCGAGCGGGGCCGCGCCGGGAGAGATGATGAGTTCGTTGTTGCTCTGGTCGACGTTGCAGGCGATCACCACGGCGCTCGTGGGCGTGGTGGTGGTCGTGATGTTCCGGAACTGGCTCGCCATCCGGCTCGACGAATGAGCACCGCCTTTACTCCGTTCCGGGTCCGGGAACGCGTCACCGTCGCCACCTGGGTGCTGATCGGGGCCTTTGCCCTGATCCTGACCGCCTTCTTCCGGGCCCAGATCATCGGCAACGCCGATTTCCGACGGCAGTCCGAAAACAACCGGCTTCGACGGATGACCCTGGCGTCGCCGCGCGGCGTGGTCTTCGACCGACATGGCAAGCCGATCGCCGAGAACGCGCCGGGCTTTACGGTCAAATTGGTGGCCAGTTCGAAGGACTCGCTCCGGGCGGTGGTGCGGCGGATCGCGGCGCTCGTTCCGGCGGCGGAAGACCTCGAGGCCCAGGTGGTTCGGCGCTACGAGGCGGCGCCGTTCCAGCCGGCCACCGTGTTCACCAACGCCAGCATCGAGACCGTGGCCGCGCTCGAGGAGCACCGCTACCTCCTTCCGGGACTCGTGGTCCGCACCGAACCCCGGCGTCACTACTCGGCGGGCCGGGCGGTGGCGCATCTGGTCGGGTATGTCACGGAAGTCTCCGACGACGATCTCGACAAGAAGCGATTCCCGGGCGCCCGACCCGGTACCCTGGTCGGCAAGGACGGCCTCGAGGCCAAGTACGATTCGGTGGTCCGGGGCATCGAGGGCGAGAGCTTCGTCGAAGTCGACGCACGGGGCCGGATGGTGCGCGACGAAAGCCAGTCGCCGGTGCTGAAGCCGGTGCCGGGCGAGAACCTCAAGACCACCATCGATCTTGCCCTCCAGGAGTACGTCGACAGCCTCTGGCAGGTGGAGCGGAAGGACACCCGCGGCGC
>JAEUJH010000251.1 GCA_016794825.1 Gemmatimonadota bacterium | reverse complement strand
GGCTACGCCGGCGAAGTGCCGAAGACCCTGGCCGTGGGCGACACCATCGAGGTGCTCAACCTCGGCGGGATTCTCGGTCACTGCACCTCGGTCAACCCGGACATCGGCCCGCCGTTCAAGGCCGAGGTCCTCGGCGCCGTGCTGACTTTTCCCGAACTGGGCGACCGGATCGGCCGACCGGCCACGATCCGCGACGGGGCCGTGCAGCCCGCCGACACCCTGTCGATGTCGACCCCGGTGGTCTACGTGGCCGGCACCTGCATGAACGCCGGCAAGACCGTCGCCGCCACCGAGCTGGTGCGCGGCCTGGCGCGTCGCGGACTCAAGGTGGCCGCCGTCAAGCTGACCGGCGTGTCCCTGATGCGCGACACCCTGTCGATGCTCGATGCCGGGGCCATCTCGGCGCTTACGTTCAACGACGCCGGCGTCGCCAGCACCCATCCCGGCCAGACGGTCGGCGTCGCCAAGGGACTTCTGACCCGGCTGGCCAGTCGCGCCTCGGGCTCGCCCGACGTGATCGTGGCCGAGCTGGGCGACGGCATTCTGGGCGAGTACGGCGTCCAGGACATCCTCCTCGACTCCGAGCTGATGAGCGTCGGCGTGGCGCACGTCATGGCGGCCCCCGATCCGGTGGCCTGCTGGGGCGCGCTCCAGCTGTTCCGCGATCAGTTCAAGCTCCCGATTACCGTGTTCACCGGGCCGGCCACCGACAATCAGGTCGGCCGCGACTTCATCGGTGGCGCGCTCAAGCACCCGTCGCACAACGCCCTCCGCGACGCGGCCGGGCTGGTCGACGCCGTCGAGCCGGCGGTCCGTAACTGGCTGGCCGGGCACCCCGCCGCCGTGCCGGCTGGAACCGGCGAGGTCGCCTGATGCGGGTCGCGGTCATCGGCGCGGCCGGCTACGTCGGCGGCGAGCTGCTGCGGCTCCTGTTCCAGCACCCCGACGTGGCCGAGGTGCGGGCCACCAGCCGGAGCCAGGCCGGCAAGGCCCTGGGTGAAGTCCATCCGGCCCTCGCCGCGCTGGGCGACATCCGGTTTTCCGGGGCCACCCCGGCCGAGGCGGCCCGAGGCGCCGACGTGGTGTTCCTCTCGCTCGAACACGGCGAGTCGAGCAAGCTGATGGGCGAAGTGGTCGATGCCGGTCCCGGCCTGGTGGTCGACCTGGCGGCCGATTTCCGGATTCAGGATGGCCGCCTCTACCACCGCTACTATGGCGACCATCCCGCGCCGGAGCTGGTCCATCGGTTCGAGTACGGGTTGGCCGACGTGCGCGGCACCGAACTCAAGGGTGCCACGGCCATTGCCGCGCCCGGGTGCTTTGCCACCGCGGCCCAGCTCGCGATCTACCCGCTCCGGGGAGCGCCGCTTGCCGCCGAACCGGCGGTGGTCGGGATCACTGGCTCGAGCGGCGCGGGCGTCCATCCCAAGCCGACCACGCACCACCCGGCGCGGGCCCACAACGTCTTTGCCTATTCGCTGCTCGGTCACCGGCACGAGGCCGAGATCGCCGAGCAGTGGCGCCGGTGGACGGGGCGGTCCGCGGCGTTGCCGCGGCTGTTGACCCACTCGGGGCCGTTCGTCCGGGGGATCTACGCCACGCTCCATGCCACGCTGACCGAACCGGTCGGGGCCGAGATCGTGGCCGGGGTCGCGACCGCGTTCGCGGGTCGGCCGTTCCTGCGGGTCGGCGCCAAGCCGCCGGAACTGACCCACGTGGTGGGCACCAACGATGCGCTGATCCACGCGGCGGCCAGCGAGGACGGCCGCGAAGTCGTGGTGACCGTGACGATCGACAATCTGGTGAAGGGGGCCGGCGGGCAGGCGGTCCAGGCAATGAACCTGGCGTTGGGGCTGGCCGAGACAGCCGGCCTCCGGCACGCCGCGCCGTTTCCAATCTGACCCTCAGAACGATCTCAAGGACGACGATGTCGACGACCAAAACCGGAGCCTGGCTTCCGGTCTACGCGCAGTTCCCGCTCCGCGCGGTCTCGGGCCACGGCTCGTGGATCGTGGACGATCAGGGACTCAAGTGGCTCGACGCCTACGGCGGGCACGCGGTGGCGGCCACGGGGCACTGTCACCCGGACGTGGTGCGCGCCATTGCCGAGCAGGCCGGGCGGCTGATCTTCTACTCCACCGCCATTCCCCACTCCGGTCGCGAGGAACTGGCCGAGTTGATCGCGTCGCTCTGTCCCGATCCGCTGGGCCGGGTGTTCTTCTGCAACAGCGGGGCGGAGGCCAACGAGAACGCGCTGGCGCTGGCCCGGAAGGTCACCGGCCGGCAGCGGATCGTGTCGGTGCAGGGCGGGTGGCACGGTCGCACGGCGGCCACGCTGGCGGTGACCGACGGGGCCAAGTACGAGGAGGCCGCCCGCCGGTCGGGCATTCCGCTCTCCACCAAGGTGCCGTTCAACGACGTCGCCGCCATCAGCGCCGCGGTGGACGATACCGTCGCCGCCGTCATCGTCGAGCCGGTCCAGGGTCTGGCCGGTGCGCGCGACTGCTCGCCCGACTTCCTCCGGGCGGCTCGGGTGGCCTGCGATCGCGAGGGCGCGGTCCTGATCTTCGACGAGATCCAGTGCGGGGTCGGGCGGTGCGGCGCGTTCTCGGCGGCGGAGGCGTACGAGGTCATTCCCGACGTCCTCACGTTTGCCAAGGGTCTGGCCGCGGGGCTCCCGATCGGCGCGATGGTGGCGACGCCCGCCATGACCGCCAACCTCAAGATCGGCGACCTGGGCAGCACCTTCGGCGGCGGGCCGGTGCCGTGCGCCGCCGCCATCGCCAACATCGAGGTCATCAAGCGCGATCGGCTGATCGAGAACGCCGTGATGGTGGGCGATCAGATCCGTCGCGCCGCCGAAAAGATTTCCGCCGTGACCGAGGTGGTCGGGCGGGGGCTCCTGATCGGTCTGGTGCTCGACCGCCCCGCGGCCGAGGTCCAGGCCAAGCTGTTCGAATCGCGGATCCTGACCGGGACCTCGGGCGATCCCCGGATCCTCCGGCTGATGCCGCCCCTGTCGTTTTCCCGGACCGAAGCGAACCTCCTGATCGACGCGCTGCGTCGGGTGCTGTCATGAGAAAACGTGATTTCCTGTCCACCGAGGAACTCGGTCCCGAGGGCTTTTCCGCCATCCTCGACCTGGCGGCCCGGGTCAAACGGGGCGAGGTCAAGGGCGGACTCGAGGGGAAGATCTTCGCGGCCTCGTTCATGGATCCGAGTCTTCGGACCCGGGCCAGCTTCGAATCGGCCATGTTCATGCACGGCGGGCACATGATCGTGCTCGAGCCGGGCCGCGGCAGCTGGTCGATGGAAACCGAACTCGGCGCGGTCATGGAAGGCACCGCGGTCGAGCACCTGATCGAGACCTCCCGGGTCCTCGGCCGCTACGCCGACGCGATCGGGCTCCGGGTCTTTCCCAAGGGCACCGAGTGGGTCCGGGAGCGACAGGACCGGATCATTAAGGATTTCGCGGCCTACAGCGAAAAGCCCGTCATCAATCTCGAATCGGCCCGCCGCCACCCCTGCCAGGGCCTGGCCGACGCGCTGACGCTCCGCGAAAAGCTCGGCGACCCCAAGGGCAAGCGGTTCGTGCTGAGTTGGGCGTGGCACCCGAAGCCGCTCCCGACCGCGGTGCCGGCCAGCGCCGCCATCGCGGCCGCGCAGCTCGGCATGGACGTGGTCATCGCCCGGCCGCAGGGATATGACCTCGATCCGGACGACATGGCGGTCATCTACCAGCAGGCCGCGGCCAACGGCGGGCGGGTGACCCTGGCCAATTCGATGAGCGACGCCACCGTCGGCGCCGACGCGGTCTACGTCAAGTCGTGGGGCTCGCTCCAGTACTTTGGCCGCCCGGAAGAAGAAAAGCAGTACCGGGCCGGCCTCCGGGGTTGGAAAATGACCGTCGACGGGCTCAAGGCCACCAAGGCGGGCAAGGGGATCGTGATGCACTGCCTTCCGGTCCGCCGGAACGTCGAGATCGACGACGCGGTGCTCGATGGCCCCAACTCGGTGGTGATCGACGAAGCCGAGAATCGTCTTCACGTCCAGCGGGCGCTGCTCCTGGACCTGATCGGGAGAAAGTAGATGTCGCCTCACGACGCGACCCGGCCCCTGGCGGGCCTCAAGGGCGCCCTTCGGTACGTCCGCGCCTATCGGGATCACGTGTTCGTCGTCAAGGTCGGTGGCGAAGTGGTTGCCGACGCCCATGGACTCGACCAGGTGGCCGCGCAGATCGGGCTGCTCTCCAGCCTGAGCATCCGGATCGTGGTGGTCCACGGCGGCGGCCCCCAGGCCACCGCGCTCAGCCGTCGGCTGGGACAGGAACCCGAAATCGTCGCGGGCCGGCGGGTCACCGATGACGCGGCGCTCGAGGTGGCCAAGATGGTCTTCTCGGGCACCGTCAACCTCGAACTGCTCTGCGCCCTCAGGCGGCACGGCGTCCAGCCGGTCGGGATGAGTGGCGTCGACGCCGACCTGCTCACCGCGGTCAAGCGCCCGCCGGTCGAGGTCAAGGACGACGCCGGCCGGCTCCGGACCGTCGACTACGGCCACGTCGGCGACATCGTCGGGGTCGACGGCCGGGTCCTGACGACCCTGCTCGATCAGCGCTTCGTC
>JAEUJH010000231.1 GCA_016794825.1 Gemmatimonadota bacterium | reverse complement strand
CCAGGCCACCCAGGCGGATGAGCGGGTGCAGGACGAGATCTTCCGGCTCTATCAGAACCAGCCGGAGCTGGTGATCCTCTTCGAGCTGATGACCGATTTCGACGAGGGGATGCAGGAGTGGCGGTACCGCCACGTCAAGCTCGTGGAGCGAACCATCGGGGCCAAGAAGGGCACCGGCGGGTCCGCCGGCGTCGACTTCCTGAAGCGATCGCTCTTCCTGCCGCTGTTTCCGGACCTCTGGGCGGTCCGCCACCGGATGTGACCGTGCTGTACGACATCACCCCCGTCGTGTCGCCCCGGCTGGGCGTCTGGCCCGGCGATACCATACCCGAGCGGTCGGTCCTCCTCGATCTGGCGCGGGGCGACTCCGTCACCCTCTCCACCCTCCGCGCCACGGTCCACCTCGGCGCCCACGCCGACGCCCCGAACCACTATGGCCAGGGAGCGGCCGACATCGCCGCGCGGTCGCTCCACCACTATCTCGGGCCCTGTCAGGTCGTCCGGGCGGCCGTGGGGCGCGGTGGGCGGGTTACCCGCGCCATGATATCCGAACCGCTCACCGAGCCCCGGATCCTGATCGCGACTGGGACCTTTCCCGATCCGGAACGATGGAACCCGGATTTTGCCGCGCTCGATCCGGCCCTGGTCGACGAGCTGGCGGCCGCGGGCGTGGTGCTGATCGGGATCGATACTCCGAGCGTCGACACCCAGGACTCGAAGGACCTCCCGGCCCACCGCCGCTTCCTGGCCCATGACGTCGCCATTCTCGAGGGAATCGTCCTCGATCGGGTGCCATCCGGCCGCTACGAACTGATCGCCCTCCCGCTCCGACTCGAGGGCTTCGACGCCAGCCCCGTCAGGGCCGTTCTCCGGTCGCTCCCCTCATGACGTATCGGCCGAGGCCGCGAGAGTCCTCCGTCGCCAATCAGTCGACCGTGGCGATCACCTTGAGCTCGATGTGGATCGGCGTCGGCAGGGCGCCCACTTCGACGGTGGTCCGGGCCGGCTGGTTGGTGGGGAAGTACTCGGCGTAGACCCGGTTGAAGGCGGCAAAGTCGCCCTTCATGTCGGTCAGGAACACCGTGACGTCGACGATCCGCTCCCAGCTCGAGCCAGCGTCCTCCAGAATGGTCCGGATGTTGGCAAAGCACTGCCGGGTCTGCCGCTCGATGTCGTGGGCGACGACGGTCCCGTCCGGGCCGACGACGTTGCCCGGGATCTCGTTGGTGCCCGGCACCCGGGAGCCGGTGCCCGACACGAACAGCAGCTGGCCGACCCGCCGGGCGTGGGGGTAGGGACCAACGGGCGTCGGGGCTCGGTTCGATCTGGTCTCGGTCATGTCATTCGTCTTTCGGAGTAGCGCGCGCGGGCCGGAATCGAGCCGCCCTCACAGTTTGAGGCAGACGTTCTTCGGCTCGGTAAAGAACCGGATCGCCTCGTCTCCCCCTTCGCGACCGACGCCGCTCTGGCGCATGCCACCGAACGGCACCCGGAGGTCGCGAAGCAGCCAGCAGTTGACCCAGATGGTCCCGCACTGCACGGCCTCCGCCACCCGATGCGCCCGCCCCAACTGCTCAGTCCAGATCGACGCCGCCAGGCCATAGCGCGAGTCGTTGGCCAGGGCCACCGCCTCGGCCTCGTCGCGGAACGGTGTCACGGTCACGATCGGGCCGAAGATCTCCTCCTGATTGGTGCGACAGGTCATCGGCAGGCCCGTGATGACCGTGGGCGACAGGAAGTAGCCGTCGGCGCAGCGCGCGGGCAGGTCGGCCGGGCGGCCCCCGCCGCACCGGATCGTGCCGCCTTCGGCCCGGGCCAGGTCGAGGTAGCTCGCCACCTTGTCGCGATGGCCGGCGCTCACCAGGGCGCCGAACTCGGTGGCCGGGTCGAGCGGATCGCCGACCTTGAGCCGGGTGACGGCGGCGACGAACCGCTCGACGAAGGTGTCGAACAGCGGCGCCTCGACCAGGATCCGGGATCCACAGAGGCAGATCTCGCCCTGGTTGGCAAAGGCCGAGCGGACGATCGACGGCAGGTGCCGGTCGAGATCGGCGTCGGCAAACACGATGGTCGGGTTCTTCCCGCCGAGTTCGAGGGTCAGCTTCTTGAACAAGGGGGCGGCGGTCCGGGCAATCACCGCGCCGGTGGCGGTCCCGCCGGTGAACGAGATGCTCCGCACGTCCGGGTGCTCGACGATGGCCATCCCGGCGCGGGCGCCGAGGCCGTGGATGAGGTTGAGGACGCCGGGGGGAAGCCCCGCTTCCTGGCAGATCTCGCCTAACAGCGTGGCCGTCGTGGGCGTGAGTTCGGACGGCTTGGCGACCGCCGTGTTCCCGGTTGCCAGGGCGGGCGCGATCTTCCACGACAGCAGGTAGAGCGGGAGGTTCCACGGCGAGATCAGCCCGGCGACGCCCCGCGGCCGGCGGAGCGTGTAGTTGAGCGCCGTGTGATCGGTGGCGTGGGTCTCGGTTTCGGTGTGGAGAATGGCGGTGGCAAAGAACCGGAAATTGGCCGCGGCCCGGGGAATGTCGAGGGTCCGGGCCAGGGTCACCGGCTTGCCGGTATCGATCGACTCCGCCCGCGCCAGCGCATCGAGCCGTCGGTCGATCCCGTCGGCAATGGCCAGCAGCACGCGCGACCGCTCGGCGGCGGAGGTGGCGGCCCAGGCGGGAAACGCGGCGTTGGCCGCGGCCACCGCGCGGGCGACGTCGGTGCCGTCGCTGTCGGGCACTCGGGCCACGACCTGTCCGGTGGCGGGGTCGATCTTGTCGAGGTAACCACCCGCCGCCGGCGCGGTCATCCGGCCGTCGATGTAGTTGGTCAGCGTGGTCATGG
>JAEUJH010000203.1 GCA_016794825.1 Gemmatimonadota bacterium | reverse complement strand
CCGGTTATCGGCTCCGGTGCGGCGCCCTCACTTTGGCGGCATGACCACCAAAGAACGATTTGCCCTGGGCTCGCTCCTCGCCGTCATGGTGGCGGGCCACGCCGTCCGGATCTTCGCGCTCGGCCCGGATCAGGCCCCGGGTGGGCTGCGGCTGATCGCGGGCCTCGCGCCGGCCGACCCCCTCGCCCATCGCGACCGCTCGCTCCGGATCGGCCGCCCCATCGGCGCCGCCGAGCGCCTCGACCTCAACCGGGCCTCGGCGGAAGACCTGGCTCGACTGCCGCGGGTCGGGATGGCCGTCGCCAAGGCCATCGTCAAGGAACGGGAGCGGGCCGGGCCGTTCCAGTCGGTCGAGCAACTCGACCGGGTCAGCGGGGTCGGCCCGGGCCTCCTGGCCCTGATCAGCCCGCACCTCTCGGTCGACACCGGCCGGACCCGGCGGGGGGGCCGGGAGACCGGTCGGGCCGTCTGGCCGGGGGCGCCGCTCCCCCCTCTGGTGGTCGATTCGACGGGGGGCCGACGGGCCGGCCGGGCCAAGCCGGGCACCGCCCTTCCGGCCCGCCGGATCCCCCTCAATTCCGCCTCCCAATCCGACCTGGAAAGGCTTCCGGGAATAGGCCCAACGAGGGCCAAAGCCATACTGGCATATCGCCAAAGCCACGGGCCATTCGCGTCGGTCCAGGACCTGGAAAAAGTGCCCGGTTTGCCCCGGCGTCTGGTAGCTCAACTGGCTACGCAAGTTGCGGTGCCGTGAGCGGATAGCCGGTTTGGCACCACTTTCGAAAGGGGAGGGTGTCCGGACTTGGGCCGAACGGCGCAATTCCTTGCAAACGAAGGGGAAACCCCTGACCCCTTGGAGGGGCCGGAAATTCCATGTCCAGTGTAGCGGCACCCCCCGGAGTCGGCGATCGGTTGGGCGAGATTCTCCTCTCGGAGAACCTCCTCACCCGCGATCAGCTCGGTAAGGCCCTGGTCGAGCAGAAGACGACCGGCCACCGGCTCGGCTTCGTCCTGGTTCAGATGGGGGTCTTGCCGGAAGTCGAGATCACCAAGGTCCTGGCCCGGCAGCATCGAATGCCCGCGGTCGACCTGTCTCGATTCGAAGTCGACCAGAAGATCCTCAAGCTGATCCCGTCGGACGTGGCGCGGAAGCACTGCGTCCTGCCGCTCAAGCGCGAGGGCCGGACCCTGACCGTGGCCATGGCGGACCCCACCGACCACGGCCTCCTCCAGGACCTCAAGTTCATCACCCGGTTCGATCTCTTCCCGGTGCTCGCGGGCGAGTTCACGCTCCGGAACCTGATCGACAAGTACTACGAAGTCGGCGACGCGACCCAGCAGGCCCAGCTCCAGGAAATCCTCAAGGACATGGAGGGGCTCGGCCTCACCGACGATCTCGAGCTGGTCGAGGACCAGGACGACGAGAACGTCAGCCAGGCCCAGATCAACGACGCGCCGGTCGTCAAGCTCATCAACGGGATCCTGACCGACGCGGTCAAGCGGGGCGCCTCCGACATCCACGTCGAGTGCTTCGAGCACGAGATGCGGGTCCGTTACCGGGTCGACGGCGTGCTCCAGGAAGTCATGAAGCCGCCGATCCGGCTCCGGGCGGCCCTGATCTCCCGAATCAAGATTCTATCGCAGCTCAACATCGCCGAGCGGCGGATCCCGCAGGACGGGCGCCTGAAGCTCAAGATGGGCAACAAGGTCATCGACTTCCGAGTCTCGACCCTGCCGTGCCTCTTCGGCGAGAAGATCGTGCTCCGAATTCTCGACAAGGGGAACCTGACCCTCGACCTGACCAAGTTCGGGTTCGAGCCGAAGGCGGAGTCCGACCTGATGAAGGCCATCCTGAACCCCTACGGGATGGTGCTGGTCACCGGGCCGACGGGTTCCGGTAAGACCACGACGCTCTACTCCGCTCTCCAGCGGATCAACACCATCGAAACCAACATCATGACGGCCGAGGACCCGGTCGAGTACAACCTGATGGGCATCAATCAGGTCCAGGTCCGGCCGGACATCGGGCTCACGTTCGCGGCGGCGCTGAAGGCGTTCTTGCGTCAGGACCCGAACGTCATCATGATCGGTGAGATTCGAGATCTGGAAACGGGCGGAATCGGCATCAAGGCGGCGCTCACGGGCCACCTGGTGCTCTCCACCCTGCACACCAACGACGCGCCGAGCACGATCACCCGTATGGTCGACATGGGGATCGAGCCGTTCAACGTGGCGGCGGCGGTCAACCTGGTGGTGGCCCAGCGGCTGGTCCGGCGGATCTGCTCGGGGTGCAAGGCGCCCGCCAAGTACAAGGACGAGGAACTGCGGGCCATCAACGACAACCTCGACATCGCGCGGGCCCTGCCGTACCAGAAGGGCACCGGGTGCGATGCCTGCGCCGGAACCGGCTACAAGGGCCGGGCGGGTCTCTACGAGGTGATGGCCATGTCGCACGAGCTCCGCCGGATGATCCTCCGGGGTGCCTCGGTGGCGGAATTGCGGGACCAGGCGGTCAAGGAGGGGATGCTGACCCTCCGGATGGACGGACTCAAGAAGATCGAGCGCGGTACCACCACCCTCGAGGAAGTGGTCAAGGAGACCTCGGCATGAGCGAGAGCGAAATTCGATTGAACGACGGCCCGAGCGGTGGGGCGGTGGACGGCCGGCGGCTCAACCTCCGGGCCCTCCTCCAGGAGATGATCGACAAGGAGGCCTCGGACCTCCACATCACCGCCGGCGAGCGGCCCAAGCTCCGGATCGATGGCGACATCACCGACAGCTCGGTCGATCACATCATGAGCCCGAAGGACACCCTTCAGCTCGCCTATTCGGTGCTGACCGAGGCGCAGAAGAAGCGGTTCGAGCTCGAGGACGAACTCGACTTCTCGTTCGGGATCCAGAACCTGGCCCGGTTCCGTGGCAACGTCTTCAAGCAGCGGGGCTGCGTGGCGATGGTGCTCCGGATGATTCCCTTCAGCGTCCGGACCTTCGACGAACTCGGCCTGCCGCCGGTCATGGCGCGCCTGTCCGAGCGGCCCCGGGGCCTGATCCTGGTCACCGGGCCGACCGGCTCCGGCAAGTCGACCACCCTCGCCGCGGTGATCGACAAGATCAACAAGGAGCGGAAGAGCCACATCATCACGGTGGAAGACCCGATCGAGTTCATCCACCGGCACCAGGGCTGCATCGTCAACCAGCGCGAAATCGGCACCGACACCAAGAGCTTTGCCGCCGCGCTCAAGTACGCCCTCCGGGAAGACCCCGACGTCATCCTGGTCGGCGAAATGCGGGATCTGGAAACGATCGCCGCCGCGCTGACCATCGCCGAAACCGGCCACCTGGTCCTCGCCACGCTGCACACCAACTCGGCGGCGGAGTCGATCAACCGGATCATCGACGTCTTCCCGAGCAACCAGCAGTCGCAGATCCGCGCCCAGCTCGCGTTCGTGCTCGAGGGCGTGGTGACCCAGACGCTGCTCCAGAAGAACCGGGGCAAGGGCCGGGTCATGGCCTGCGAGATCATGGTGGCCACGCCCGCCATCCGGGCCCTGATCCGCGACGACAAGATTCACCAGATCTACTCGGCGCTGCAGTCCGGCAAGAAGCACGGGATGCAGACCATGACCGACTCGCTCTACCAGCTCTACATGAATCGGGAGGTCCCCCGCGACGAGTGTCTCCGGGTGGCGTCCGATCCGAACGAGTTCCTCCGGATGATCGGAGAAAAGCCCCTCGACGATCAGCCGATCGCCGAGTTGCCGAAGGACCGGCCCGACCGGGCGCTGGCCCGCCGCTAAGCGACGAGGGAAACCATGGCCGTATTCGAGTACACCGCGAAGAACACCACCAGCGGGCAGATCATGAAGGGCACCATCGACGTCCCGTCCAAGGACGACGTCATGGCGTACCTGAAGAAGAACCGTCTGCTCCTGGTGACGGTCCGCGAGCAGCCGAAGCAGCTGACGTTCAAGATGCCGGGCAGCGGCGGGGTCAAGACCCGCGACCTGGTCATCTTCACCCGGCAGTTCGCCACCATGATCAACGCCGGCCTTCCGCTGGTCCAGTCGTTGACGATCCTGGCGCAGCAGACCGAGAACAAGGCGCTCAAGGAAATCGTCAAGCAGGTCGTCTACGACGTCGAGGCCGGCAACACCCTGGCCGACGCGTTCCGGAAGCACCCGAAGGCGTTTCCCGACCTCTACGTCAACATGGTGGCGGCCGGTGAGGCCGGCGGTATTCTCGACACCATTCTCCTCCGGTTGGCCACCTTCCTCGAGAAGAGCGACGCCCTCGTCCGCAAGGTCAAGGGCGCCATGGTCTACCCGGCCGTCATCGTCTCGGTGGCCGTCATCGCCATCGCCGTCCTCCTCATCTTCGTCATCCCGACCTTCGAGAGCATGTTCGCCTCGGTGAACATGGAACTCCCGATGCCGACCCAGATCGTCATCGGCGCCTCGAAGATCCTGACCAGTTGGTGGTGGGCCATCATCCTCGGCTTCGCGGCCGTGGCGTTCGCGGGCCGGTCGTACTACATGACCCCCGATGGCCGGAAGCAGATCGACGGGGCCATGCTCAAGTCTCCCGTCATCGGCGACCTGCTCCGGAAGTCGGCCGTGTCCCGGTTCACCCGGACCCTCGGCACCCTGATCTCCTCCGGCGTCTCGATCCTCGATGGGCTCGAAATCACCGCCAAGACGGCGGGCAACCGGGTCATCCACGACGCGGTCATGCAGTCGCGCGCCTCGATCGCCGGCGGTGAGACGATCGCCGGTCCGCTCCAGACCTCCGGCGTGTTCCCCCCGATGGTGATCTCGATGATCGCCGTCGGCGAACAGACCGGTGGGCTCGACGAAATGCTCTCGAAGATCGCCGACTTCTACGACGCCGAGGTCGACGTCGCGGTCAGCGCCCTGTTGAGCTTGATGGAACCGATCATGATCGTGGTCCTCGGCGTGGTCGTCGGCGGCATGGTCGTCGCCATGTACCTCCCGATCTTCGACATGGTCAACGCGGTGCAGTAACCTCCCGGGGGGGAGGGGCAGAGAAGGCGGGGGTCCGGATTCGTCCGGGCCCCCGTCTTCGTTCTCCCGGGTGCCCCTTGGACCTCCGGGCGCCGATATTACCTCCCCGATGAGCCACCCAACCCCGTCGCCGCCGGCCTCCCACCCGATCCGGGGGCGCGCCGTCGCCATCCTGGTCATCTCGCTGGCCCTGGCGGCGATCGTGTCGCTCCGATCCCTCCACGCCACGCTGCTGGGCTGGCTCGACGTCATTCGGGTCCTGATGGCCGACCATCCGGCCGCCGGCGCCGCGGTGTTCGTGGCCCTCGGTGCCCTGTCGGCCATGGTGGCGTTCTTCTCGACCGCGGTCCTGGTGCCCCCCGCGGTGGCCGCCTGGGGCCAGGCGGGTACCGTCGCGCTGCTCTGGCTCGGTTGGATGCTGGGCGGCGTAGCGTCCTACCTGATCGGCCGCGGCCCGGGCGTGCTCGCGGCCCGCGGTCTCGTGTCGGAAGCCCGGCTGGCCGGCTATCAGCGCCGGATCGGCGCCGGAGCGCCCTTCTCCCTGGTACTGCTCTTCCAGC
The DNA here is from genome assembly GCA_016794825.1 of Gemmatimonadota bacterium. Lineage (GTDB taxonomy): Bacteria > Gemmatimonadota > Gemmatimonadetes > Gemmatimonadales > GWC2-71-9 > SHZU01. The sequence continues at coordinate 55 of JAEUJH010000203.1, read as the reverse complement.
TCGCGCTCCCGTCGGAGATTCCGGGCTATGTCCTCGGCGTGGTTCGCTACCCCCT
>JAEUJH010000176.1 GCA_016794825.1 Gemmatimonadota bacterium | reverse complement strand
TAGGTCACCGCGGTCACCCCGGGAATGCCGCGGACCCGCTCCATCAGTCCGCGCGCGAAGACCTGCCGTTTGTCGGCGGTGAACGGTTCGCCCAGCTGGAGCCGGGCCATGACCAGACCCGTGGGGTCGAAGCCCGGATCGACCCGGATGATCCGCAGGAAGGAGTGAAACAGGAGCGCGGAGCCGACCAGCAGCGTCAGCGCCAGCGCCACCTCCGCCACCACCAGCGCGGAGCGGAGCCGACTTCGGGTCCGCGCCGCCCCGGCGCCGGTTCCCTTGATCCCGTCGTGCGCGTGCCGCTCCCGCAGGGTCCACGCCGGCACCAGGCCGAACACCACGCCCGTCAGCACCGCCATCCCGAGGGCAAACGCCAGCACCCGGCCATCGACCGCCACTTCGCCGGCCCGCGGCAGATTGCCCGGGTAAAGCCTCGCCAGCACCCGCACACCCGCGACGGCCAGCCCGATCCCGACCAGACCCGACACGGTGCCCAGGGTGACGCTCTCCGTCACCAGCTGACGGGTGAGCCGGCCCCGGCCCGCGCCGAGCGCCGCCCGGATCGACAACTCCCGGTGGCGATCGGTGCCGCGAGCCAGGTACAGGTTGGTGACGTTGGCGCAGGCGATGGCCAGCATCAGGCCGACGGCCGCGAAGAGGGTACCTAACGCTCGGTCGAAGTCGCCGACGATGACCTGCTGGAACGGGGCGACCGGAATCGGGAACGGCCGGTTCCGCGACGACCCGTCGACCATGATCTCGCCGGCTCCGTGGACCTCGTGATTCTCCTGATCGAGGCGCGGGGCGAGCGCCGCCAATTCCTGGCGCGCCATGGCGAGGGTGACCCCGGGCTTGAGCCGCCCCACGACCGAGAGGATCGAGTAGTTCGGGTTGTTGGCCACGTCCGGCGTATAGACGAGCGGCAGCCACACGTCGGTCCGGGCCCGGACGTAGTCCTGGGGTTCGACGAAGCCCTCGGCAAGGACGCCGACCACGACCACTCGCTTGCCGCCGAGATCGAGGACCCGACCCAGGACACCCTCATCGCCTCCGAACCGGCGTCGCCACAACTCGGCGCTGAGGATCCCGACCTGACCGGCGCCCTCGTAGTCGCCCGCCGTGAACGATCGGCCGATCCCGATCCGGCCGGCAAAGACCGTGAAGTAGTCGGGCGAGATCCGGGACACCCCGAGTCGCTCGGGTCGCCCGTCGCCCACCAGGTCCTCCTGGCCGGACCAGACCGCGGTCCAGGTTTCGATCGACTGGATCGAGCGCTGCCAGTCGCGGAACCGCGGCGGCGAATGGTGGCCGTCGTCGAAATAGATCAGCCGGTCGGCCCCCGGGTACGGGAGCGGGCGGATCATCACCCCGTCGACCACACTGAAGATGGTCGTCGTCGCGCCGAGGCCGAGCGCGGTGATGGCGATGACCCCGACGGAGAACGCCGGAGCCCGTCGCGCCGACCGGAGGGCATAGCGGACGTCCTGACCGAGCCGCTCGAGCCAGGGCCAGATCCAGACCGATCGCGCCTGTTCCCGCATGAAGGTGACGTTGCCCATTTCGCGGCGCCGGACCCGGGCCGCGGCCTCGGGTGGAAGGCCGCCCGCCTCGAGGTCCCGCTGCTTCATGGCTTCGTGCGCCGCCATTTCCTCGGCCAACTCGGCCTGGTGGGCTCGGCGGTTCCACCACCACGCGATTCGACGAAACAGGCTCATGGCGACCTCACGAGGTGGCGAGGACCCGCTGAATGGCTCCGATGACGCGGTCGAACTCCGCCCGCTCCGCGGCCAGGTGCTTCCGGCCCCGAGCGGTCAGGGTGTAGAACCGGGCCCGGCGGTTGTTCTCGGATTGGCCCCACTCGGCGTCGAGGTGGCCGTGGAGCAGCAGGCGCTGGAGCGCGGGATAGAGCGAGCTCTCCCCCACGTCGAGGACCTGGCCGGAGACCTGTTTGAGGTGGAGGGCGATCCCGTAGCCGTGCATCGGGCCGCGGGCCGCCACGGCCTTGAGGATCAGGAGATCGAGGGTGCCGGGCAACAGCTCGGCGGAACGTTCCAGCGACACGGGGCGGCCTCTTCCATCGTCTATCGACGGAAGATGGCGTTCAGGCCGCCCCTGTCAAGCCCCATCGATAGTCGATGGGAAGCCGACCTCAGTTGGGGAGTCGGCTCACCACCTTGCCCGCGGCGTCGAGGAACTCGATGCTCGCGGCGCCCAGGGAGTCGACCTGGAGCCGGATTCGCGGCTTGCCATCCCGGTCGGACAGGTTGAGCACGGCCGCCTTGGCGCGATTCCGGCCGACGTAGACTCGCTCCGCGTACAGCGGGACACCGTTCCGCGGAGCCATCAGCTTCTTCCGGGCTTCGACCTTCTCCGGCCCGTCGGGCAGCTTGTTGACGCTGTCGAGCTGGGCCACCAGCTCCATGATCGGGACGTCAGCCCGGTCGGCAAAGGTCAGCCCGGTCCGCCGATCGCCGTTGTCGTCCTGGTAGTTGAGCACCACCACCTGGTCCTGGTTGTACTGGTCGAACGACATGTGGACCCCGGACTGGAACTTCCCGTTCTCCGTCTTGCCGGTAAACGTGAGGCCGCCGTTCTCGGTGCCCTCGTCGTTGAAGAAGATGATGCCGGGCCGGCCGCCGCCCGGATAGCCGAACGGCTTGCCGTACGCGATCGGGCCGATGGAGCGGGGCCGGTTGGAGAGGACCATCCGGTAGTGGCCGTTAGGTTCGACGATATTGATCCGCTCGACGTCGATTTCGGTGAACTTGGCCTTCTGGGTCTGCTTGAAGGCGCTGAGCGAGAAGACCGTGAGGAGCAGGGTGGTGATCAGCCCGTAGAGGCGGAGAATGGCGAGTTCGCGGCGCGTGGCGTCCGGCATGCGGAGTGGCTCCGGTTGAGGGAGGGTCGGGTTCAGCCTCGCTCGTACGGTATTCGGGCCGGCCAGGTTCCGCGAGGGGTGGCGCTCGTGGCGCCGGTCACCAGATCAGGCGGGCCCGGAGCGAGAGGGCGTGGGCGCGATAGATCGAGCCGCCCGCCGGGCCCGAGGCGGTGGCCGACACGTTGGAGAAAGCGTAGTCGAGCATGATCTCCGACCCCGGCCCGGGCCGGTACCCGAGGCCGACGGCGGCTCGCTGGGTGCCCCGGGCCACGGCGGGCTCGGTACCGAACCGGACCTCCTGACCGCCGAGCCCCACCTCGAACAGCCCGGCCCACCCGAGATCGCGCCCCGGACTCCAGCGAATGCTGCCCTCGCCCAGGCGGTAGCGCGCCGGCGAGAAGTAGCCGTCGCGGCGCTGTTCGTCGTAGCCGAACCCCCGGGCTGACACCGCCAGGGACAGGCTCCGGCGGGCGCGCCAGCGGAGGGAACCGAAGCCGGCCTGCCGTTCGTTCGGGCCCGAGCCACCGCGGAGTTCGGCCCGTTCGCCGCCGCCCACCAGGGTCCACCGCCCCGGGAGCGCCAACTCGAATTCCGCCGAGGCCGACGTCACGTCGATTTCGGCCGCCATCAGCGAGGCCGTTTCGTCGAACACGCTCCGCCTGACGCCCCCACCGAATGAAAGGCCGGAGGTCAGTCGGACGGTGGCCATGGCGGCGGCGGTGGGCGCGGTGCGGGAGGTGGCGCCGGACGGCCCGTCCGCCGAGGTCCGGGTTACGCCACCCTCGAACGTGAGCGTGGCGGACCGACCGGCGGCCACCCGGAGCGACACGCGCCCGGCGTGCGACCGGCCGGTCGCCTGGCCCAGTTCCGCCCGGCGGTGGAGCCCGCCAACCGTGAGGCGTCCGCCCTTGAAGGGCCGGAAACTGATCCCGTCGCCAAAGGAGAACGACCGATTGTCGTCGCTGTCCCACGAGGCGGTGAGGAACGGTTCCGCCGCCTTGGCGAGGTCGGCCCGGACCCAGCGGAGTTGGGCGGCGGCGTCCGCGTTGGCGGGGTCGGCGGCCAGGGCGCGGTCGAGGGCGGCCTTGGCGTCGTCGGGGCGGCCCGACCAGCGGAGCACCTGCGCCAGACCCACCCAGCCCTCGGCGTCCTTGGGAAGGCGGGTGGCAATGGCG